>CANQVM010000012.1 GCA_947627265.1 uncultured Clostridia bacterium
GTATGGAATCCATTTTCATCTTGTTTTGGAATGTTAGAGATTTTATTTACAAATAAAGAATACACAATAGTACAAAATAATCCTAATAGAGTAGCTTTTAGTAAGACAGCAGATACATCAAATAAAAGTGCTAGACAATATTTAGATGAATATATGAAGAGTAGAGGATTTTACTTTGTGCCAGAAGAACAAATGGGAGCAATGTTAGTATATAGCAATGGTAATGAAAAAGAACATGTGGTATTTTCTACAAACAAATATTACTCAAAATGGAAATGGCAATAACAGATCACAAGTTGAGTTGGTAAAATAACTAATAATTTGTTATACGAAACAAAAAATGACATAATATTTAGGAAATGGTATCATAGTGCTATATCCAAAGTAAAATAATAATTTAATTGTAATAAGCATAAAATTTATCAATATACAGTAATGAGGACAACAAGTAGTACCAATTCATGTTACAACTTTACTAATATAGTGGGAATATATATAAGGTTCTCCATTCCATTGGTATCATTAATTGATTTTGTTCATATGCTTTAAATCCCATTTTCATACCTCAAAATTTTCTACTTTTTACTCTTAAATTATATCATTAAAGTATTGATTTGTCAGTATTTTTACACATTTTTACATACAAAAATTCCAGCGATTTCTCACTGGAACTTTTGCTTTCGGGTTCCTATTCTAGGATGCCCTCATTTTTTATAGGTTTTCCTTTTAAATTAAAGAGCTTTGCCAAACCCCCAATACTGTTTGAGAATTTCTATTTTTTTAAAGTATATTTATATATTACATTTTCACTAAGCACACTAAATTCAGCTTCTTCTGTTTTTTCATCAAACCAATATAAAATAGGTTTAAATAATTCTTCGGATACTTTTACCATTTCTCCAAAATCATTAACATCTATAATTTTTCCTTGCTCTATGTTAGGTTGTTGGCTTACCTGGATAATTTTATCCTGGCATAATTTTAATATTCTATTTAATTCTTGTCTATATTCATTTTTTACAATATTTATTGATTTGTGACTTAGTGCAAATTTTAATAAAAATAATGCTATTATGAAAATAATAATATTTACTATTAAATAAGGTATGCTAATATTTTTTGTTTCTTTACTTTCTTTTGAAACATACTCTGTATTTTCTATATCATTATCTCCTGTAATTGTTGTTACTTTTTCTCCTAAACTTACTTTTACAAATGGTATATACTCATTTTTTACTTCTACATCTTGCACACTTGTATTAGTGTGAATTTTAAGCTTAATTGTATAATCTGCTGTAATCGACATTCCCATTTTGTCTTCAAATTCTTTTACTAGTTGATTATGCTTCTTTAAATCAAGAAGTAAATTTTCATTTATGTTTGCTGATGTATCATTTACTGAACTTGTTGCTAAATCTTTTAAAACATCTTCTTTTTCCCATATTTTACATTCTACACCATCTTTAACATATACAGCATTTAGTACTCCAACTATTTGATAATCATAATTAATATCAGTTTGGCTACTTCCTTTATAAGTGTAGTTTAAATCTAAATTTATATTATCTATTAAATCTGTTACAAAATAATTTTGAGACATCCCCATACTTTTTTCAGGCATAAATTCATTATCTAACAAATTTACAGTATAATTATAACTAAATTTATTATTATAATTATAAATTTCTTCATTTGTATTTATTATATTATTTTCTGTTAAGCCACTACCTATATTTATACATGAAATTATAATTAATATTACAGAAATACATATACATATATATTTAACTGATTTACGAATTTTCATAACTACTCTCCTTATATTTTTCTCAAGTTATTTATTTTCCAGTTTCAACTTTCACATTCAATTCCTCTTGTTCTTCAACTAAATGTAACCAAATTGCTGGATATCCTATGTATTTTATTTTAAATATTGCTTTTCCTATTAACTGATCTTCAGTTACAGGATCTGAATCTGGTGAATTATTATTATCGCCCTTTGTTATAAATGTTACTCTACCATCATTTTGATTTTTTTGTATAACACGATGCACAACTGTATACCCTTCTAGTTTATATTGTATTATATCTCCAACAGTTACATCATTAACATTACATTTTTGAATGATTACTACATCACCAATATTAAATTCTGGTACCATACTTGCAGATGCAATTGAAATAGGCACAATTGGGAAAATTCCAAGAGCAAACCATGTAGCAAGCACTACCAAAGTAACTAAAACAATTATATGTCTTGGATCTGAATTAATAAGCTTTTCCCTCGATTTAAACAATTCATTTTTTAATCTAGTATACCTTATATACAAAAATAAGATTATAGGTATCATAGCCTCTATTATCACAGTAACAAGCCATGGCGAATTTGGAAGCACAGGCGATATCCACATATACGTATTTGTAATAAATTCATATATTATTGCTGGTTTATAATCCATAAATGTTGCTATATATGAAAATAAAATATTTTTTGCAATTGCTGGCAATAGAATTTTTAAAATTAACTCTATAACCATTAATAATGAAATATGCTCAGCATTTATAAGTCTGTATATTCCAAAGTCTATAATAACATAACAAATTGTAATTAATACTGTAATAAGTGTTTTATCTTTACTATAAACATTATTTATTAATTTATATCTTACATATTCTTTAGCTACTATAATAGACATAAAAATCCATAAATTTGTTAAATATCCGCTAAGAGTTGTAGCATATGGATTATTCCCAAATGTAACAAATAATCCGGATATAATGTATACAATTATATATGAAAAACTTGCTATTATAACGTAACTAATAATCTCTTTTTTTATATTTCTTTTTTCATATCCGTTAGGTAAAACTATTTTTAAAAATACAGCTAATATAATCCAAAATAATGGATTTATTATATATAAATATGGTACATTAATATCTATTATAAACTTACCTGTTCCAAGTAGTCCATATGCTAGAATTAATATAATAATTATTATTGTAGCAGTTTTGTTCTTTTGCATTATTTCTCCTTTGTATTTTTTATTAATAGTTATTTTTAAAGGCAATATATATTGCATATATTGCCTTTCTGTTTTAATTATTAATTGATTGATGTATGAGCACCATGGGTTGGAGTTAGATTTTCTGTTTCTGTATCTTGTTCATAGTCGAAACTGAACTGATATGTAGCATTTACATTCGTTTGATTAGAATTATCTTTCCATTTAACCACATATGTATAAGTACATTTTTCTCCAGCTTTTATTTTTTCATTATCTTCATCTAATTCAGGTTTCAAAATTTCAATATCTTCAGAATCTACATCTCCTGTTACATTTAAACTTTTTAGTTTTATTCCAACCGAACTATTATTTCCTATCGTTACAGTAATTGCTTCTTGATCACCAGGATATTCCAAATCAGTTGTAACTGTTAATTTATGTCCATCATCCTCTATTTTTCCAGATGTTGTTGTTAAAAATTTAACATTCCATTCCATTGTACCATTAGCTGTTCCTGAAATTGTAAGTGTTTGTGAAAAGCTTGCATAACCAACTCCTAATAATACTAATATAATTATTAAAGCAATAACTACATAATTTCTTTTGTTTCTCTTAATTGAAACTTTTTCTGTTTTCATTGGTTCACCTCCTATATACTCTTGATTTTATTAAAACATTTTTTATACAAATAATCAATTACAGAATTATTATATTTATATTACCTTTTTGTAATATTTTCTGTTTTTTTGTAATATTGTAATATATTTGTTTTAATTATGAAATACTATTTTTGTTTTATATATGTTATAATTATAGTAAAAAAAGATTTTGGGAGGCTACTAATGATAAAAGAGATTATTAATAAAGAAACTTCTTTAAAAGATTTATTTGATAAAAATAATTTCGAGTTTATAAATTCACTTGAAAACAACATTAATGAAATCCATGAAAAAATTCTAGAGCAAAAAATTAAAAGAAAACATGTTATGGATTTAGCTAAAATATTAAATACTCAAACTCCCACTGATAAGTTATGTAATAATAATTCAGAAAATGTTTTAGATAATAGTAAAGAAATAGTAAATATTATAAATTCAAATATCTCTTCACTTTATTCAATTGAAGTTGAATTAAATAATATATGTCAAAGCATTACTAGCTCTTATATTTCAAGCTCTTTTAAAGATAATAGTTATTCTATATTTGATTCAATAAAAACTAATATAACTGAATACTCAAATACACTTGCTAACTTTAATAGTACTTTTGAAGAAAACGATAAAAAAATAGATAACTATTTGAACCAAAATGTAAATTTCACTCTTAATAATGTTAATGAGAAAATTTCTATAAATAGAGAAATGTATGTAGATAATCCATATTTAGTTGTTTCAGAAAAAGATAAAAAAGTATATTTACCTTATAACGTATCTGAAATAAATAGTTATCTAGAAATGTATCCAAATAGTTATTCTAGCTTTGAAGATGTTGTTGAAAAAGAATTTATATATTCACTTGATTTTTATACAAAAAATCCTATTTATACAAGATTCAGAGAATCATATGCTTTAATTCGCGATAGAGAAGGAAAATCTGTTTTAGAAGCTTTAAGATATTCTTTTGATTTAATGTTCAAGAATGACTTAAATCCTTGTATTATTGCTGCTTGTAAAAATCAAGCTCAATTAGATGATTATTTAAAATGTTTAGAAAATAATAATTTAGATAATTTTAAACATTTTAAAATACAATTCTATGTTAACCCTTTATAGTAAGAAGGTATAATATATGAAAAAAATAAAATTTAAAAGGAAATCCAAAAGAATATTTTTTAATAAATTCTTTATAATATTTGTACTTATTGTATTTATATTAAGTATATCTTCGGCATATGCTTTATTAAGTGAAGAATTAACTATACATGGAACAGTATCACGGTATTGCAACATATACATATTATTTTGAAGTTCCTAATGATTGGAGAAGAGATTCTTTGCATGCTCATATTTGGAATTCTAAGAATACTAGTATTGCTACAACATGGCCTGGTCTTGAAATGAAATATGTTAATGGTGATGTTTATAAGGTAGAAATAACTCCTGAAGAAAGTTTTTATTCAACCTTTGACTCTATCATTTTTAATGATGCAACTTCCAGTAGTGATTCTAGTGCTCAACAAACAGGTGACCTTTCTATAGGTGGAGCAAAGCATAACAATCAACTTTATAAAATAGAACGATACTCTAATCCAACACATAAAAGGGTTTTTATGAAGATTCCAAGCAGTTGGGAAAATACACATATATATGCCTATGCTTGGCGAACAGTAAATAATAACACAACATATAATCAAGCATGGCCAGGTGTAGATATAACTGCTAATAAAATTTCTGCTGATGGTTATTGGTATATAGTTGATAATTCTAAATTTGATCATATTATTTTTAGTACTAGCAATACAAATCTTTATCCAACGCAGACAGAAGATTTAGATATACCATCATCTCAAGATATGACTTACGGATTTGATACTGAATGGACAAAGGATTATGTATTAGGTTCATGGAATGACTATATAACACCCGAAACTTTATCACCTTCTCACTCTCATGATTAATAAAAAAGCAACTAGAGTATTTTAAAATTTTCTTAAAAATTCTCTAGTTGTATTTTTATTTTTCTTTATTTATAATATCTTTAATAACCTCACCTGCAATAATTAAACCTGCAACAGATGGAACAAATGATATACTTCCTGGTATTTGATTTTTAATTGAACAACTTCTTTTAACATCAGGAGGACAAATACAATTTTTTTTGCAACTACTTTCCATGTTGTCATTTACTTTTATTGGTTCTTCTTTCGAATATACTACTTTTAAATTTTTAATTCCTCTAGTTCGTAATTCCTTTCTCATAACCTTTGCTAAAGGACATACACTCGTTTTATAAATGTCTGTTACTTCAAATTTTGTAGGATCTAACTTATTTCCTGTTCCCATACTCGAAATAATTGGTATATTTAGTTTATTTGCTCTTATTACTAACTCTATTTTTGCTGTAACAGTATCAATACTATCTACTATATAATCTTCTGTTTTATCTAATATCTGTTTACTATCTGGCATAAAAAATTCTTTATAAATTTCTACTTTTGCATTAGGATTTATATCTAATATTCTCTCTTTTGCGACTTCAACCTTATATTTTCCAACAGTGCTTCTAGTAGCAAATATTTGCCTATTAAGATTTGTAAGACACACTTTGTCATCATCAACTAATATAAAGTTTTCAACACCTGCTCTTACTAATGCTTCAACAACATAAGAACCTACTCCACCAATTCCAAATACTGCTACTTTTGATTTATGTAATTTTTCTACACTTTCTTTTCCAATTAATAATTCTGTTCTTGCAAATTGGTTTAACATTTTTATCTCCTTCTATTTTTATTATAACTAAAACTTTTAACATATTTACATTTATAAAGTTTATTAAACTACATCTGTTATTTCAGGATTATCTTCTAATATTTTATCTACTATATTTTGCTCCATATGAAAAGGAATTACATATCCACCTAGTGATTTAGCTTTTTCCTGCAAAACTGGTATTTCTTCATTAATATAAATTTTTGCTTTTCCTTTACCATTTTTTGCTTCTTGAACTAAATTAGAAACTGGTGAATTTCCATCAAATGCTACTACTACTGAACTTCTCCTTTCAAAAATTTCATAATTAAAACTTTTGTAAATACCTAATTCTTCTGTTTCAGTTGAAACACATACACCATCTATATCCTTTTTTAGTAACCTATCTTTTTCTTCTTTTGAAACTAACTTTGGAATAATCGCATTAATTTCAAAGTTTTTATTCATTTCTTTTGAAATATCAATAATAGCCTTTTCATATCCTTGCATTTTATGTCCGATTACAAAATATGCTTTTTCAGAATTTACTCTTTCAATTAATCTCTTTAAAATATTTCTACCTTCCTTAGTCAAAAGAGTTTCTCTTCCTTTTGAATTAAAACTTCCACCTGCTATAATAATTGGAACTTTATTTTCTGGTAGTTTTTTTATTTTTTCATGTAAAACTTCTTCTGACTCTAAATTCGAATTAAGTCTTAATTTTATTTTTTTCTTACTACTTAATTTTATATTTTGTTCTTCTAACTCTAAAATAGCTTCTGTTATGCTTCTACCATTTAAAAATTTTTCGAATAATTTACTTTTATTTTCAAAATATTTTTTACTATTTTCTATTATTTCATCTTCTACTTCTCTCATTTTTATAAAATCTGTATCTTTTAATCCAAGTAAATTTTGTAAAGCTAATTGTTCTTCTATTGTATCACTTCCATACATTCCACATCCATCAGTTCCTTGTACACATCTAACACCTTTTTCTATATATCGTTTTAAAGGATGATTTTCTAATGCATTTAAATTATTTAATCTTACATTTGATGTTAACTGAAATTCTAATACTGCTTTCGATTTTTTTAAATTGCTTATTAATTTTTTTCCTTCTTCTGAATTTAAATCTGGAGTATATAATCCATGTCCAATTCTTACTTTTGGAATTTTCTTACCTTTTGGAGTTGCTTCTATTACACTTTCAATTGATTTTGAAACATTTTCTCTTAAACTATCATTTTCTCCTGCATGAATTCTAATAGTAAAATTTTCATCTTCATTTACTACATAATTTACAATTTCTTTTATAACTGGCTTTAACTCTGTAATATCATTAATTTCTTCACCAATAAAATCAGATCCTACTACATAAGGACTTTTTGCTACTGCTTTTATAACATCTAAATTATCTTTTAAATAAGAGCTATTTGTTTTTTTACCTTTTTCAATTGTTAATGGAATTCTTCTTATTGCTGCTAAAAACCTTATTTGTACACCTGTTTCTTTTTCTATATATGGCATAATTTCATGTATTTCTTCTAAATATTTAACAGCTGGATCTCCTAATTTTACAAGTTCTGTATCAGCTATTTCTACATATTTTATTCCCTGTTTTTTATATTCTCTTGCTATCCATAATAATTTATCTTGTCTTAATGTATTGTTTTCATAGTTACTATGTTTTTTATGATCTTCCAAAATCTGTTTTGTATAGTTTAGAATATCTTTATCTGGTATTTTATCTAAATTTTTCATTTGTATTTTTTCTTCGGATTCAATACCTTTAGCAAAAACATAACGATAAAGATAAACTTTTTCTAGGTTAGTAAAAACCGCTTGCCCATCTTTTAAAATAACTAGACTACTTCTAATTTTTGAAATGTTATATTCGGCATTTTCTAAATTATTTAATATAAGATCTGCAAAATTAATAAAAGTATTATCATCTATTTTTCTTGTTAAGTATTTTCCTGTAAGATTACAATCTTGAAATTGTTTTTCTACTTGTTTTCTTTTATTTAATATTTTATTTTCTTGTTGTTTAGTTATTTTTAAATCTAATTTTTTTATATAATATAAAGGATATCTTATTTGTCGTGCTATTGCTAATGCCATTAAAACATCTGGTGTTAAATTAGCATTCATATGTGTATGTAAATCAGTTCTAAATTTTGATTTCTTTAAAATATATGATTTTACAATAGTTTTTTCGATTGGTAATTTATAATTTTTCGTTTGTGACATTAAAGTTTTTGAAATTGCTGGAATTTTTGCTTTAATTTCTACTGTTCCATCTTCATATATATTAGCAATTTTTATTCCACCTAATCTAAATATATAAACAATTTCATTGTCTCCATTTATGCTAGCAGGTATTGAGCCTGTTATTATTTTCATGTCTCTTTCATTTTTAATTGTCTCACAATTACATATTTTAGCTAAATTTGTTATTAAATTTCCAGTGTTGTGGTTGGGAGTTTCAAGCACATATTTTATTTCATCTTCATTTATTCTATACAAATTGACAATGATATCTTTTTCTTTATCTAAATAAAACTTATTTAATACTATATCATTCATATTTTTTCTCCCTCTATATAAAAATTAATTTCTATTATTTTATCATATTTATTTAAATTTTGCAATGTTTATGTTAACTTTTATTCTGTTAATTATTTATTATATGCTAATGATAAAACTTTTTATATTATATTTGGTTTTTGTATATTTTATCATATTTAATATTACTTTTCTATATAATTTAATGGGTGAGTCTTTTGCTAATTAAATCTTTTAAAATTAATAAAAAAATATTATTTATTTTTATCATAGTTATATTTTTACTTACTAGTATTATTTTATTTTATTCATTTGCTAATGAGTCTGAAGATAGTAGCAATAATGAAAATAATGAAAATGAAACAAAAAAAAATTTTATAAAATGGGTAGATTTCAATGTTACATCTGAAGCTTTAAATTTAACAGCTAAACTTGATATTGATTCCCACAAAAATAATGATAGTATAAAATATAATTGGATAGAGCTTTTAGCCTATCTTGCTTGTAAAAATAGTGGTAATTTTAAAAATTTTAAACAAAGTGACTTAAATAATTTAGTAAAAAAAATAAAAGAAGGTGAAACAATATCCGATTTAAGTCAAAATCTGAAATTTTACGATTATTATTATGAAAGTTATTCAGCTGTTCTTGGTAATTTTATTGGAAATTATGGAGTTGAAACGACTAATGAAGATGGTTCAAAATCTTTAAAGGAAGACTATGGTTTAAAAGCATTTCTACCTATAGCAAAAAAATATTCTTTTTCTCATTATGATGATTTTGGTAATTCTAGATCTTATGGATTTAAAAGAACTCATCTTGGAAATGACTTAATGGGTAGTATTGGAACTCCTATTATTGCAGTGGAATCTGGAGTTATAGAACATTTAGGTTGGAATCAATATGGTGGATGGAGAATTGGAATTAGAAGTTTTGATACAAAAAGATATTATTACTATGCACACTTAAGAAAAAATCATCCATATGCAGAAGGAATAGAAGAAGGAAAAGTAATAAAAGCTGGAGATGTAATTGGATATCTTGGTATGACTGGGTATAGCGTAAAGGAAAATGTAAATAATATAAATGTTCCTCACTTGCATTTTGGAATGCAATTAATTTTTGATGAATCACAGGTCGATAGTCCAAATGAAATTTGGATTAATGTTTATGAAATTATCGAATTTTTAAAACAGCACCGTTCAGAGGTATATATGAATAAAAAAGAAACAAAAGATTATATTAGAAAATATGATTTTTATGAAGATGCCATTTTTGAATAGAAAATTGAAAATTACATAAAATTTGCATTTTTAGTAAATTTATGATATAATAATAAGTATCCGTAAGGAAAAAAAAAAGATAGAGAGGTTTTTTAAAATGAAAAACGTAAACAACATGTCAGAGCTGGAAGAACTTGTAAAATGGTGTAAAATCCGAGGAGCAATGCTACTCGGCAAATCACCGTATGAGGCGATTGGGCCAATATCTGAAGTCGTAAAGGTCAACGATCAAATCAGTGTTATAAACTGTGTCATCACTAAAGATGACATCATGCGTATTTCACTATGCAATGACTCTTGGTAAGCTAACTTTTTCCACCCCTACAAGTCATTTTGACATCAGGGGTGGTTTTCTTTATATTATTATTTTTTACCTAAAGTAACAACAATTTCTTTATTAATTTTTCCTCTAGTAACTTTTAGTATAACATTATCATTTGGACTTTTATTATAAATATATTCCCTTAAATCATTCATTGTATTTAATTCAACATTATCAATAGTTGTTATAATATCTCCTTCTTTTAAATCAGTATTATCTGCTGGTCCGTTTTTTGTAATTTGTGCGACATAGATTCCTTTATTAAATTGATTAATTAAGCTTGTATTTAAATATGGTACTACTTCCTTATCATAAGCATAAATTCCTATTGTTGCCTCTTCAAAATTACCTTTTAGTTTAAAAGATTCTATAATTGGTTTTATTATATTAATTGGAATCGCAAAACCTATACCCTCTGCTGTTGTAATTTTTACTGTATTAATTCCTATAATATCTCCATTTGGATAAATAAGTGGACCTCCACTATTTCCGTGGATTAATAGTTGCATCAGTTTGTATTAAATCTGTCATATAAGAGGATTTATTTTCTTCTTCTAGTTTTATGGTTCTATTTTTAGCACTTATAATACCCGAGGTTACAGTTCTTCTAAATTCAAAACCTATAGGATTTCCTATTGCATATACACTTTCTCCTACTCGAATATTTTTAGAATCTCCTAAGCTTACATATGAAAGATTTTTTGCATTTATTTTTGTAATAGATAAATCTAAATCTGTATCACTCCATACTACTGTTCCATCGTAATTTGAACCATTTTCTAAAGTAATATAACATTTACTATATTTTTGACCTGTAACATGCTCATTACTTACAATATAACCATCCTCAGTTACAATAAATCCTGTTCCTAGACCCAATTCGTTTTCTGTACTTTTAGATAAAATACTACTTCCTGTATCTTTTAATTTAGATATTCCAACTACTTTTCTTGTGGTTTCTTCTAAAACATCTGCTATTGTTTTACTATTTTCTTGTACACTTTCCACAGTTTGTTCTGTTATTGTGGATTGTGTTCTTGTAGCAATATAGTTTTCATTATTTATTTCTATATTTTGGTATGTAGTATACAAGTAAAATCCTGAAATCCATATAGCTGTTAAAATAATAAATATCAGAAATGCTTTCTTTTTATCACTCATTTTTCTTTTTCTTTTCAAAACAGCCCACCTCAAGAATAGTATTTCCTAAATTTATTTTTTTAAACTACTTTTTATTTCTTCATATCTTTTTATTTTTTGCGTAGTTGTTTTAGCTAAAGGCTCTGTAGTAATTTCAATTTTCTTTATATGCTTATATACTGGTAAAGTTTTGTTAAGTTGTTTTATCTCATTCCATATAGCATCTTTGTATTCTTTTTCATTATTTAGCTTTAATGTTTCCTTAATTAAATTTTTGTCATATACAATTTTAGCACAAAGCATTGTATCTGTTGCACTTTCTTCTCTTGAATATACTATACTCTCTAATATATATGGAATTTTATTAATTAAAAACTCTATTTCTTGTGGATATACATTTTTTCCATTTCTTAATACAATTATATCTTTTTTTCTTCCTGTTATATATAAAAATTCATCTTCATCTAAGTAACCAAAATCTCCTGTATAAAGCCATCCATCTTTTAAAACTTTGTTTGTATTATCTTCATTGTTGTAATATCCTATCATTACACTTGGTCCTTTTACTACTATTTCTCCTACTCCATGTTCATCTGGATTATCTATTTTTACATCTAAGTTTTTTAATACTAATCCAACAGATCCAGGTCTTTTTCTCTTATCTGTTTCTGCTGAAATAACAGGAGATGTTTCTGTCATACCATATCCTTGTATTAAATCAATTCCTAAATTGTTATAACCTATAATGGTGTCCTTATTCATTGGTGCCGCTCCATATAACACTACTCTTAAATTTCCGCCAAATGCATCTAATACTTGCTTAAATAATATCTTCCTTATATCTATTTTACATTTTAATAATACATTTGATACTTTTGATAAAGTATTAATTAATTTAGTCTTCCCTTTATCTTCTATTGACTTTGTTATTTTCTTATACATTGTTTCTAAGACTAACGGTACAGCAACGAAAACTGATACTTTATATTCTTTTAAATTTTTTTGTATATATTTTAAACCTTCACAAAAGACAACTGTTGTTCCCCAATATAAACCAAATAAAAATGTTATTGTACACTCAAAAGTATGATGGATTGGTAAAAAAGATAATAAAATATCATTGCTATATAATTTTACATATTCGCTAATAGATACTATATTTGAGCATATGTTATATTGCGATAACATAACAGCTTTTGGTTCACTTGTTGTTCCAGAAGTAAAAAGCATAATAGCCATTTTTTTACTATCTATTTCTATTTTTTCATACCTCATGTCTCCTCTATTTATTAGTTTTCTTCCCTCGTGTAGTAATTCATAAAATTCTTGAATCTCATTTTCTTTTTTTACTTTATCCATATTAATTGCAAATTTTATAGAACTATCTTTTTGTTGCATAATTTTTTTTATTAAATCCTCGTGTTTGTTTTCAAAAATGATAGCAGATGCATTACTTCTTTTTATTAATAATTTCAATTCATCTTCAGGTAAATCTTTATCTAGTGGTACAACAACCATATTCCCTGTTGTAATTGCAAGATAGCTAACACACCATTCATATCTATTGCTTCCAACTAAAATAACTCTTTGTTTTTCTAAGCCTAAATTAAGTAGTGCTGTACTTAATGATTTTATATCTTCTTTAAACTCACTATACTTAATTTCTTCAATTTCTGATTCATGATTTTTAGGATCCTTTTTAAATTTATAAACTATATGATTGGGGTTTCCTCTTTGCGCTACTTGTATTAATTCTCTAAAATTCTCAATCTGTATTATTTTTCTCATTGACTTTCCCTCCCTCTTTTTTATATTTTACCGCTTATTTGTCAAAGTCATTTTATAACAATAATCTTTTTTTTTCAACATTCTCCTTGATTTTTTTATAATATATATATATAATTCTACATATATAAAAAAGTAAATTACATTATTAATAAACTCAAGGTTTTTCATTTACATATGTGCCTTCTGAGCGAAGCAAGAAAGGAATGAACTTGATTATGAATAGTACACTCTTAAATTTAACACTTCCTCAAAAAGCTATTTTTAGTATGGAACAATTTTATCCAAATACAAGTATGAATACCATTTCTGGTAGAGTTTTAATTCATGACAAAGTTGATTTTTCATTATTAAAAAAAGCTATCCAAATATTTGTAAAAAATACAAGTAATATTCGTTACCAATTACATATTGAAAAAGAAGATACAAAACAATACGAGGAAAAATACCATCCATTTTTAATAGATCATTTCAAATTAAATAAACAAAATGAGCAAGAAATTCGAGAAAATATTTCAAAAAAAGTATTTCCACTATATGATAGTCCTCTTTATTATTTTGCAACTTTCGAAAATACAGACTTAACAGGTGGATTTTTTGTTTGCGTACATCATATAATTGCTGATGCATGGGCTATGAGCATATTAATTAACTCTATCATTTCTATATATTCTCATCTACTTAGTAAAGAAGAAATTAAACTTGATGGCACAAATTCATTTTCTTATACTGACTTTATTAATCGAGAAAATAATTATATACAAAGTCCTAAATATAAACAAGATGAAACTTTTTGGAATGAGCTTTTTGATAAGAATATTTTTGAAGACTCAAATCCTATAAAAAATCCCATAATTTCATCTAATTGTAAAGCTAATAGAGCTGAATTTAAATTATCTAAAAATATGACTCAAAAAATCATAAACTTTTGTAAACAAATAAAGGTATCACCGTTTACTTTTATTTTATTCATAATGGGAATTTATGAAAGTAAAATTAAAAGAACTAATAATATTGTTATTTCTTCTCCTATTTTAAATAGGTTAACTAAAAATGATAAGCAAACTTTTGGTGTTTTTGTAAATAATATATTATTTAATTTAAATATTACAGATGAACTTTCTTTTTTAGATGCAATCAGTTTGCTTTGTAAATCCCAATTTTCTTATTTAAGACATCAACAATATCCTTTCCAAAAACTAATTGCAAATATAAAAGATAAATTTAATATAAAAGAATCAATTTATAATACATCTATATCTTATCAAAATGCCAGATCAAATCACTTAATTGAAAATGTAAGCTATGATTCAGAATGGTTTTTTAGTGGTTTTTCTGCAATTCCATTATTAATGCATATTTATGATATGGATAATACAAAATGTTTTTCATTTATATATGATTATCAAACTAGTAATTTTGAATACTCTCAAATTAAAGATATGCATAATAGGTTATTATATATTTCTGAACAAATAATAGATAATCCAAATATTTTAATAAAAAATATTGAGCTAGCTACTAAAGAAGAAAAAAATATTTTATTGAAAGAATTTAATAAAACTAAATGTAAGTATGATACTACAAAAACTATTTTAGATTTATTTGAAAAACAAGTTGCAATAAACCCTAAAAAAACAGCTATTATATGTGGAGATAAAAAAATTTCTTATTTAGAATTAGACACTTTATCAACTAAATTTGCTTCTTTTTTGCAAAATAAATATCATATAAAAAAAGGATGTAATATATCTGTTATTTTAGAGCGCTCTATCGATTTAATTGTAGCTACTTTATCTATTCTGAAATGTGGATGTTCTTATGTACTAATTGACCCTTCACATCCAGAAGAAAGAAGATCTTACATGATTGAAAATTCAAACTCACAATATGTAATATCAAATTTAAACTTAGATATAAAAAATGAAATATATTATGATAGCACAATTTATTTATCTATTGATATGCCTTATAAAAAACCTTATATTACTTCTAAAGATTCTATGTACTTACTATATACATCTGGATCTACTGGAATGCCAAAAGCTGTAAATGTTACTCATAAAAATTTTCATAATTATCTTATTGGAATTTCTAAGGTTGTTAATTATGAAAGTAATAAAATCGTGCTATCTATGGCATCTATATCTTTTGATGTATTTGGGTATGAACTTTGGGTTACTATTTTAAGCGGTTTAACTTTGGTATTATCAACAAAAGAAGAACAAAATAATTTTTCTGAATTAAGTAATCTTATTTATAAATATAATGTTAATATTTTATATGGAACACCTAGTAAAATACAATCACTAATATCTCTATCTAATATAAAAAATAAATTATCTTCAGTCTCTGATATTGGAATTGGACGGAGAATCTTTTGGATTACCTTTTATAAAGGATATTCAAAACGTTACTTCTGCAAATATTTATAATATGTATGGTCCTACTGAAACAACTGTTGGGTGTTGTTGTAAAAAGATAGATAAAACAACTAAATATATTACAATAGGAAAGCCTTTAGCTAATGTAAAATTCTATGTTTTAGACAAACATTTAAAACTATGCCCTCCTGGTATAAAAGGAGAATTATATATTTCTGGTGATGGTGTTTCGAATGGATATTATGGAAAACCAGATTTAACTAAAAAAAGCTTTCTTACAGACCCTTTTTATCCAGGTCTTGTAATGTACAAATCTGGTGATATGGTTAGTTGGACAATTCAAGGAGAATTAATTTTTCATGGTAGAGCAGATTCTCAAGTAAAAATTAGAGGTTACAGAATAGAACTAAGCGAAATTGAACGTATTTTAAGTGAACATCCATTTATTAAAAGTTGTTGTATAATTTATGACTCAGCAAATGGAAGAGAATTTTTGTGTGCATATTATACATCGGATTTTACAATTCAAAACTATGAGTTAAAGCTATTTTTAGCAAATAAATTACCAAACTATATGATACCTTCTTACTTTATACCAATATCTAATTTTGAGCTTACTGTAAATGGAAAAATTGATAAATCTAAACTACCATCTCCATTTAGTACTCGTACAATTGAAAAGTCTATAAAGCCAGAAAATACACTTCAAAAAAATATATGTAAAGTATTAGAAGACTGTTTATCTATTAAAAATCTTGGCATTAATGAAGATTTTAATAATTTAGGAATTGATTCTTTATCAATTATTAAGGCTCAGTCTCAGTTATCAGACTTAAATATATCTGTACCAACTCAGTATTTTTATGACTATTCAAATGTTAAAGATTTATGTTTTGCTTTAGAACATAGTATTAGTAGTAAAGATAATTCTTTTGTAAGTGAAAATTATGACTTTTTACATCACGATATTACAAAAATAAATCCGAAAAATTACAACTATAAAAATATCTTACTAACAGGGTCTACAGGTTTTTTAGGAATTCATATTTTACAGAATTTATTAAATAAAGATTGTAATATATACTGTTTAATAAGAAGTTCTAATATAGAAAATGCAAAAAAAAGAATTATTAGTATGTTTCAATTTTATTTTAAAGATTTATATACAAGTAATTTTATTTTTTCTAAAGTACATGTTATTGTTGGTGATATAAAATATAAAGATTTAGGATTATCTAAAGAAGATTTGAGTATTTTAGAAAATAAAATTGATTTGGTAATTCACTGTGCAGCACTAGTTAAACATATTGGTAAATATGAAGAATTTAAAAAAATGAATTTAGATGGTACAAAAAATGTTGCAAACTTTTGCATAAAAAATAATATTGCATATAATCACATATCTACAACTAGTGTATCATGTGATTATATGCCACTAAATAATACAACAGATATAGTTAACTTTACAGAAGAAGATTTCTTTATTGGTCAAAACTATAGCGAAAATTATTATATAAAAAGTAAGCTATTAACTGAAGAATATCTGTTACAGCAAATAAATAAAGGAATATTAAATGGTAATATTTTTAGAGTTGGAAATCTTACTGGTAGGTATAAAGATGGTTTATTTCAGTATAATATAGCTAGTAATACATTTTATAATAAATTACAATTTATATTAAAAAATAAATTATTTTTTGAAAGTGGGCTTATTCAGGAATTTGATATGTCTCCTATAGATGAAATATCAAGTGCTATTGTAAATATAATTTACAATTATGGAACTACAAATAAAATATTTCATATGATGAATCCGCAAAAATTTAATATGGGTTCATTAATAGAAAAAATGAATTCTTTAGGAAATTCAATTAAAATTTTGAAGGATAAAGATTTTTATAAAAAAGCCGTAAAATTAAACTTAGATACTAATTCTTTTATGATAAGAGATTATAATTTATATACAAATATTTCTAATTTAAATATTAAAACTACTTGCAATATAACTTTAAAATATTTAGATAAAATACATTTTTCTTATAATGAAGTTAATACAGATTATCTTTCTAAAATAATAAATTATATGAAATATATTAAATTTATATGAGGAGGTTTAACTAATGAAAAAAACAAGAAAAAAAATATTTCATTTATACACTTACCAAAAAGTAATCCTATCATATTTTATTACGCTTTCTATATGCGTATGGGCTTTATATCCCTTTATGTATAAAATATTAAATTATCCACCTGGAACTGTTGATACACAATTTCAAATTGAATATGGAGGTCTTACATATACATCTCAATTCTTGTTATTATATATTTTTGTTATCTCTTTATTTATTCTTTTCCAGCGTTTTGTTTTATTTAAGAAAATTGCAAGCTGGGAAAAATGTAATGGTATCAATTGTAAATATACAATAGAAGAAGTTAGAACAGTTTTATTAAATGCACCTACTAAATTTTATTTACTACAAATTATTATACCTTTTATTGCAATAACAATTGGTTTAGGAATGCCAATTGTTAAACATGAGGTAGAATCTTCTGGAATAACTGTTGCTATTTTGTGGATTGCAATTTTAACATTTAATGCAACAATTTCATATGTGTTTTCTAAAAACCTATTTAAATCAATTTTAATAAAAACATTTAATGGAAATCATCTGGCAGTTAAACAAACAACATTATCAAAAGACATGATGCTACTTCTATTACCTTTATTAATTGCTGGATTATTTTTTACCGTTATAGTATCATATTCTCGTTTGATAAATGTAAGAGGATATGATATATATAGATATTACAAAAATGAATTAGGTTATATTTTTAGTGATAATATTTCTTATACAAAAAATGAATTATTAAACAAAATGAATTCTATAGATTTATTAAATAATACAGATACTTATTTTATAATTGATTCTAATAAAAATATAACAACATCTAATAATGTTCCATTAACTGATTTTTTTAAAAAATATATATTTGATTTATCAGACCAGTATGATGGTAGAGTTTATGAACATTATGCTGTTAATACACAAGGATATATTAAACACATTAATGTAGATGGAAAAGATTATATAGTTGGTATTAATTTTCCAATAACAGGTGAAGATTCACTAATTTATATTATTACTACATTTATTGTTTTATTTGGTATTATTTCATTTTTATTATGGTACTATTCATCATCACTTTCTAACCAAATAAAAATAATTGTAAATGGTCTTAACGATATTAATAATAAAAATAATGAAGAGTTTAAGAAAATACCAATAGTATCAAATGATGAATTAGGACAACTTACTCACGCTTTTAATAAAATACAAGACTTAACAAAAAATAATATAGAACAAATACACAATAACCAAGAATCTCTAATGGAAAAAGAACGTTTAGCATCTCTTGGACAGTTAATTGGAGGAATTGCACATAATTTAAAAACTCCAATTATGTCTATTTCTGGCGCAGCGGAAGGTCTAACAGATTTAGTTCAAGAATATGTAGCTTCTATTGGTTCACCAGAAGTAACTATACAAGATCATAATGAAATCGCTAAAGATATGCTTAAATGGATTGGTAAAATAAAAGCACATACAGAATATATGTCTGATGTAATTACTGCCGTTAAAGGGCAAGCCGTTACTCTAAATAATGAAGAAGATATTAAATTTACCATTGATGAATTATTAAAAAGAGTTAATATATTGATGAAACATGAATTAAAAAATGCTATTGTTTATCTAAAAATACTTATGAAAACAGATGAAAACACAATGATACATGGAGATGTTAATAGTTTAGTTCAAGTTATTAATAATATGATATCTAATTCTATTCAAGCATATGATGGAAAGCCTGATCAAACTATTGATTTAATTGTAGAAAAAATACAAAATAATCTAGTAATTTCTGTTAAAGATTATGGAAGCGGTATACCAAAAAATGTTAAAGATAAATTATTTAAAGAAATGATTACAACAAAAGGAAAAAATGGCTCTGGACTTGGCTTGTATATGTCATATTCTACCATTAGGGCTAATTTCAATGGAAACATAACAATTGACTCTGAACCAGGCAAAGGATGTACTTTTAGTATTATTTTACCTTTATAAATACTATTTTAGTTACAGTATATACATTGTTTTAAAAATTATTTTATAAAAAAACTTGATTTTTATATGCTTTATTAATATAATGTAACAAAGTTAATTAATTTATTAATGAGGTTGTTAAAATGAGAAAAGGATTACAAAATATTGAAAATATTGAAAATAAAAATTATAAAATTATAGCAGTAGATGATGAAGAAGGTATAATTGATTCATTATCTATATTCTTAAAACGATCTGGATATGATTTTACAGGTATTACTAATCCACAAGAAGCAATCGAAAGAGTAAAAAATGAACATTTTGATTTAATGATTTTAGACTTTATCATGACTCCTTTTCATGGAGATCAAGTAGTAGAAGAAATCAGAAAATTCAATAAAGAACTATATATCTTACTACTTACTGGACATAAAGATCTAGCACCACCATTAGATACTATAAAAAGACTTGATATACAAGGATATTGCGAAAAAAGTGACAAATTTGATCAATTACTATTATTAATTGAATCAGGTATTAAATCTATCATGCAAATGAATGAAATTAAAAAAATAAATAAAGAATTAGAAAAATCATATTTAGAAAGTATTGAAACTTTAAGATATACTGTTGAGGCAAAAGATGCATATACTAAAGGTCATTCAGATAGAGTATCTAAATATTCCGTATTAATTGGTAAGTATCTCGGTCTTTCAGAGAAAGATTTAAAAACTTTACAAATTGGTGGGTTATTTCACGATATTGGAAAAATAGGAGTTCCTGATAATATCTTATTAAAAGAAACAAAATTAACAGATGATGAATATTCTGAAATTAAAAATCACCCTTCAATTGGTGCACATATTTTATCAACAGCAACAATTTTTAAAGATATAATTCCTATTGTAAAACATCATCATGAAAGATATGATGGTCATGGATATCCATCTCAATTAAAAGGAGAAGATATTCCATATTTAGCAAGGATTGCTGCTATTGCAGATAGTTTTGATGCAATGACTTCTAAAAGAACCTATAGAAATCCATTACCAATTGAGGTAGTTATAGATGAGTTTAAAAAATATAAAGGTGCACAATTTGATCCAGCATTAACAGATGTATTCTTGGATATTTTAGAAAATCATTATAATGAAATTCAAGAAATTCAACAAAATGGATAAAGTAATTTATAAATTAAGAAAGCCAAAATTGTTAAAAAATAATAATTTAACGATTTTGGCTTTTTTTTTTATTAATTTCATTATAAAATATTAAATCTCTGTATTTAATAATATTTTTTAAATTATAATACTAAAAATATTTATACCTTCATGGAAAGTCCAACTTTTTGTCTTTCTTTATCAATTTTTATAACTTTTACTTTTATAATATCCCCAACTGATACAATATCAGATGGATTTTTAATATACTTATCACTCATTTCTGATATATGCACAAGTCCATCATGTTTTACTCCAATATCTATAAAAGCTCCAAAATCTATTACATTTCTTACGGTTCCTGTTAAAATCATTCCTTCTTTTAAGTCTTCTAATTTTAAAACATCATTTCTCAAAATAGGTTTTGGCATATCTTCACGTGGATCTCTTCCTGGCTTTGAAAGTTCATCAATCATATCAGATAATGTCATTTCACCTATTTCTAATTCTTTTGCCATATCTGTAATATTTATATTTTTTAATTTAATTCTCAAGTCATCTAACTTTTCCTTATTCTTTAAATCATTTTTATCAAATCCTAATTTTTTAAGTAAAAGTTCAGCTTTCTCATAACTTTCGGGATGTACTGCTGTTATTTCAAGTGGATTATCTCCATCTAAAATTCTTAAGAATCCTGCACATTGTTCAAAAGCTACTTTTCCTAATTTTGGTACCTTTAGCAATTGTTTTCTATTTTTTAATTTACCATTTTCATCTCTATACTTTACAATATTTCTAGCAATTGTACTATTAATTCCTGAAACATATGAAAGCAAAGATGGAGTCGCAGTATTAACATCTACACCTACTTTATTTACACTATCTTCTACTACACCTGTTAAGCTTTCTGATAATCTCTTTTGATTTACATCGTGTTGATATTGGCCTACTCCAATTGCCTTTGGATCTATTTTTACAAGTTCTGCTAATGGGTCTTGCAATCTTCTTGCAATTGATATAGCACCTCTAATAGAAACATTTATATCTGGATATTCTTCTGTAGCGAGTTTAGATGCAGAATAAACAGATGCTCCCGCTTCACTTACAATAACATAATGTACTTCTCTTTTTACATCTTTAATCATATTTGCAACAAACATTTCTGATTCACGAGAAGCTGTTCCATTACCAATAGCAATCATATCTACCTTGTCTTTTTCAATTAATTTTAATAATTCTCTTTTTGCTCCTATAACATCATTTTGTGGCTCAGTTGGATATACAGTTGTATAATCTAGAACTTTTCCAGTCTCATCAATAACAGCTATTTTACAACCTGTTCTATATGCAGGATCAAATCCCATTACAGTCTTTCCTTTGATTGGAGCTCCTAATAATAATTGCTTAGAGTTTTGCCCAAATACTTTAATTGCTTTTTCTTCTGCCTTTTCAGTTAAATCTGATCTTATTTCTCTTTCAATTGATGGCTCAATTAATCTTTTATAACTATCTAAAATAGTTGCTTTTAACATTCCGAGTAAATTGATTTTCACCTTTTAATATATCTTTTTCTATATATTTTAAAATTTTTTCTTCAGGTTTTTCTATTTTTACCTTTAAAAATTCTTCTTTTTCTCCACGATTAATAGCAAGGATTCTATGACTTGGAATATATTTTATAGCTTCACTATAATCGTAATACATTTCATAATTTGATTTTTCATCCTCTTTAGTTGCCTTAGTTTGAATTAAACCTTCTCTATAACATTGTCTTTTTATTTCTTTTCTATATTTCGCATTGTCAGAAATATCCTCTGCAATTATATCTAATGCTCCTTGAATTGCATCTTCTATTTTCTCAACTACCTTATCTTTATTCTTTTTATCTTCTTCAGATAGCTTTTCTATATTTATATATTCTTTGGCAATATCCTCAATTGGTTTTGTCTCTTTTTGTTCTATAATTATTTTAGCAAGTGGTTCTAATCCTTTTGCTTTTGCTACTGTTGCTCTTGTCTTCTTCTTCTGTTTATATGGCCTATAAATATCCTCTACTTCTGCTAATGTCTTACTAATAGCAATAGATTGTAGAATTTCATCTGTTAGCTTTCCTTGCTCATCAATTGATTTTACAACTTCTTCTTTCCTTTGTTCTAAATTTCTTAAATAACTTAACCTTTCCCCTAAATCTCTAAGAATTTCATCACTTAGCCCACCTGTTACTTCTTTACGGTATCTTGCAATAAAAGGTATAGTATTTCCTTCATCAATCAATTTAATTGTAGCTTCTACTTGACTTTCTTTAATATTTAGCTCCTCTGAAATTGTTTTTATAATCTTATTCATTGTTTTCTCCTTTCATGATTTTGTGATTTTGGGGACGGAGGAAAAAATCATTGTTTATTTTTTTAATCGTTCCATTGTCCCTTTCGTTATGTCTAACCTTTTCATTATATCTGTGTATTTTATTTTTCTGTCTATTTTCAAATATTTTATTAACTTCTTTAGTATATCACTTTTTTCAAATATTTCAAATACTTTTATCTTTTCTATATAAACAAATTTTGATATTGCATTATCTATTATTTTTTCTATATTATTATCAATGTCTAGAAACTCCTCTTCATATTCAATATTTGAGTCACATATTAACTCTATTTCATCCATTGTTAGAACTTCATCTTTTATGTTTTTTTCTAATTTTTGTTGATAAAAACAATATGATGAATATTTATATTCTTCTTCACTTGCTACCATTCCTGCTTTTACAGGATTTTTATGTATATATTTTATACATTGCAACAATTGCCTTCTATTAAGTATTGGCTCGCTTTTATATCTATCACGAAAAACATATCCTACTCTTTCATTTTCTACATAATTGTAATATTTTGCATATGAACAATTTATTTTTTGCATATATTTCGATAATTCTTTTATATCTTCTGTTTTTATTAATAAATGAGCATGATTATTCATTACACAAAATGAAATAATTTTTACATGTTCATTGCGTAAATTTTTTCTTATTAATTGAATATATCTAGTGATATATCTTTCATTTTTAAATATATATTCTTTGTTAATACCTTGTACCATTACATGAAAAAAAGAGGTATCAAGATATTTTCTCGCTATTCTTGGCATAATAACCACTCGCTTTCTTTATCTATATTTGCCCCTTTTTAATTTTATATATTTACTATTTTGTTTAATAATTTTACATTTTAAAATATATGATGATTTTTTTCTCTGTCCCAAGAATCATCCCAAGAATCACCAAGAATCATTCTATTCCTAAATATTCATTATATGTAATTTCTCTATCAATTACCTCACCATTTTCTTTTATATCAATAATCCTATTAGCAACAGTTTGTGTTAATTCGTGATCATGAGAAGTAAATAAAATATTTCCAGTAAATCTTTTCATTCCTTCATTTAATGCTGTTATGCTTTCCATATCTAAATGATTAGTTGGTTCATCAAAAATTAAAAAATTAGCACCAGATAACATCATTTTTGATAACACACATCTTACCTTTTCTCCTCCTGATAAAACATTTACTTGTTTTAAAGCTTCATCTCCTGAAAATAACATTCTACCTAAGAAACTTCTTATATAAGTTTCATCTGGATCTTTCGAATATTTTCTAAACCAATTTGTTACATCTTCATCTGTGTTAAATAAATAATTATTATCCTTAGGAAAATAATTTTTTGAAATTGTAGTTCCCCATACTAATGTTCCTTCATCTGGCTCCAACTCCCCTGATATTATTTGAAACAAAACAGTTTTAGCAAGTTCATTATCAGCTAAAATTGCAATTTTATCACCTTGTTTAACATCAAAAGACACTCCATTTAATAATTCAACACCATCTACTGTTTTTGAAATATTTTTTACTTGTAAAATTTCCTTACCTGGTTCTCTATCTGGTTTAAAATCTACATATGGATATTTTCTATTAGATGGTTTTATTTCTTCTAATTCAATCTTTTCTAATGTTTTCTTTCTAGAAGTTGCTTGCTTTGATTTTGAAGCATTTGCGCTAAATCTTGCAATGAAGTCTTGTAATTCTTTAATTTTCTCTTCTTTTTTCTTATTTTGCTCTCTTGCTTGTTTTAATGCTAATTGACTAGATTCATACCAAAAGTCATAGTTACCTGGATATACTTTTATTTTTCCAAAATCCACATCAGCTATATGAGTACATACTTTATTTAAAAAATATCTATCATGAGATACTACAATTACAGTATTTTCAAAATCCATTAAAAAATCTTGTAACCAGTTTATACTTTTTAAATCTAAATCGTTTGTTGGCTCATCTAATAATAAAACATCAGGATTTCCAAATAAACTTTGAGCAAGCAAAACTTTAACTTTATCTTTTGCTTCTAGCTCTTTCATTAATTTATAATGATTTTCTGGTACAATTCCTAAATCATTAAGTAACATTGCACTATCTGATTCTGCATTCCATCCATCTAGTTCACTAAATCTTTCTTCTAATTTAGCAGCTTTCATTCCATCTTCTTCTGAAAAATCTGGTTTTGCATAAATTTCCTCTTTTTCTTTCATAATATCATATAATTCTTTATTTCCCATAATTACAGTATCAATTACTGTAAAATCTTCATATGCAAAGTGATCTTGTTTTAAGACAGAAATTCTTTCCCCTTTATCTAAACTGACATCTCCTTTGCTTGGCTCAATTTCTCCTGATAGAACTTTTAAAAAAGTTGATTTTCCCGCACCATTTGCTCCAATAATTCCATAGCAGTTTCCTTTTCCAAACTTAATATTTACCTCTTCAAATAATACTCTTTTTCCAAATCTAACTGTAACATTATTTGCTGTTAACATTTTATCTCCTCCTTAGCTTTTGGTATTATACATTATTTATTTTTAATTTTCAAGAAAAAGCGGTACTTCTTTTAATAAAAAGTACCGTTTTTATTATTTTATTTATATATTTAGTCATCAAATAATAATTTTATTCCCCATAATCCAGATAATCCTACTAATCCATAGATAATTCTTGAAATAACAGTCATATTTCCAAAGATAGCTTCTACTAGATTAAAATTAAATATTCCAATTAATCCCCAGTTAATAGCTCCAATTATTATTAATACTAAAGCTATTTTATCTATTACTTTCATATTTATCCTCCTTTTATTTAATACTTTAACTTTTATTATTATATGTTTTTTTATAAACATTATACATTTTGTTGAATATTTTTATTTTTTATGATATTTAAAAAAAAAATGAAAAAAATTTTTATTGTATATATGTAAAAGGAGTTATTTATGGAAAAAAATTATATAAAATCTGGTAATTTAAATAGAAGAAAAAATAGAAAAAAAAATAAAAGAAATTATAAAATTTTTTTTATTATATTATTAATTTTCTTTATATTTTTATTCATCATTATTACAAATAATCATAAATTACCATTAGAAAATTCATCCACTGAAACTTCAAATGAATCTAACTCTGATGTAGGACATTATGAACAAAAAAGTGATATTACATTTAATATGACAGCAATTGGAGATATTATGTGCCATAACACTCAATATTGGGATGCATATCTAAAAGAAACTGATAACTATGATTTTTCTTACGTTTTTAGCAATATAAAAAAATATATAGAAAGTGCAGATATTGCAATTGGTAACTTAGAAACAAGTTTCGCAGGTAAAGAACGTGGTTATAGTAACTACCCAACTTTTAATTCACCAGATGCTTTAGCATATAACTTAAAAGACATTGGTCTTGATGTTATTTCAACAGCTGGTAATCATTGTTTAGATATGGGATTTAGTGGTTTATCCCGAACAATTGATGTACTAGAAGATGCAGGATTTGCACATCTTGGAACTTACAAAAGTAAACAAGCACAAGATCAAATCTTATTTCAAGATGTAAAAGGAGTTAAAATAGCATTTATTGATTATACCTATGGAACTAATGGTATTCCGCTTCCATCAGATAAAGAATTTTGTGTAAATTTAATTGATAAGAATTTGATTAAAAAGCATATTGAAACTGCAAAATCAGAAAAACCAGATATGATAGTTGCTTGTATGCATTGGGGTACAGAATACAGAACAACAGCAAACCAAGAGCAAGAAGAACTTGCAGATTTTCTATTTAAAAATGGAGTTGATGTTATATTAGGAAATCATCCTCATGTTTTAGAACAAATGGAAAAAAGAACTATTACTTTAGAAGATGGTACACAAAAAGATGGATTTGTTATTTATGCTTGTGGAAATTTTATATGTGATCAAAATGCCGAAAATACTAGAAATTCTATTATATTAAATTTAACCATAACAAAACATTCAGATGAAAAAATTACTATTGATAAGGTAAATTATACACCTATTTATATGTATAAAGGTACTTCATCTACATTAAGAAGAATGAAAGTTTTAGATATAGAACAAACTTTATCTGATTATGAAAATGGTATAGATACATCTATTGGACAATCTACTTACAATGATTTAAAAAAACAATTAGAAAAAATTAAAAATATTGTTGGTAATGAAATTAACTAGACTTTATATAAAAAAGTAAACCAATAATTTTAAAATTTACACTATATAAAAAATAACAGTAGAATACTAAATCTACTGTTGTTTTTTATTTTAACATATCCTTTCTGTTCAACCACCAAGTAACTACTAAAGTAATAAAAATAGCAATAATTAGCATAATTATAAATCCTATTGGGCTGTTTTGAAAAGGTAATTGTACATTCATTCCCCAAAAACTTGCAATCATAGTTGGTACAGCTAATATAATTGTTACAGATGTTAAAAATTTCATAACACCATTTAAGTTATTTGAAATTATAGAGGCATAAGCATCCATGGTGCCATTTAAAATATTGCTATAAATTTGTGCCATTTCAATTGCCTGCCTATTTTCCGTAATAGCATCTTCTAGTATTTCCTCATCTTCTTCATACAATTTTATAATTTTTCCTCTTAATGTTTTTTCCATTACTAATTCGTTTGATTTTAATGAAGTTGTAAAATATACTAAACTTTTTTCTAAACTTAATAATTTTAAAAGCTCTTTATTTTTCATTGAATTTTTTAATATATATTCTGCAATTTCTGTTTCTTTATTAATTTGCTTTAAGTAATTTAAATAATAAGATGAATTTAAATAAAGTATTTGAAAAATAAATCTTGTTTTTTTATAAGTTTGAAAGTTTTTTATTTTTCTTTTTTCAAAATTTTCAATAATTTTATTTTTTCTTAATGAAACTGTTAAAAAAAAATCATCTCTTACAACAATCATTCCTAGTGGCATAGTTGTATAGCTGTCTGTATCTTCTATTTTCTCACTAATTGGTACATCAACAACAAATAAAATAGTATTGTCATCATCTTCTCGGTCAATTCTTGCTTTTTCTTCATAATCCAATGCATCTCTTATGAAATCTTCTTGTATTTTTACATTTTCACACACTTTTTTTATTTCACTTTCGGTTGGATTTACTAAATTAATCCATGATCCTTTTTTAAATTCTTGTATTTCACTAAACTCATTTGTTTCAATATCTGTATTATATATTTTTAGCAAATCCATCACCCCTTTTTTATTCTATTATTATTTTAGTATCTTTCTATATTTTTGTCAACTTCTAAATTTCTTTATTTTACTAAAATCTACTTATTTTCTTTATCTTCAGAATAATCTGCATGTGATCATTGTATTATTTTTATGCATAATTTTTCATTTTCAAAAGTATGTAAATTATAATAAGAAATTTCTTATTTTTTCTAATAATGCTGCTCCTATTATTCCAGAATCATTCTTGTACTTTGCAATATTTATATTTAAATTTGGCAAGTTTTTTCTTATTTCATCTATAAAATATTTCGAATAATCTGACATTCCACCACCTATCGAAAAATTTTTTATGTTATAATTTTCGCTAATTCTAGAAATACCTTCTATAAAGTCTTGTATATAATCTTTTAGAATTTTTCTCGCTACAGCATCTCCTTCTTCTATATTTTTAAATATTTCTCCTCTTTCATACTTTCTTTTTTTAGATTCATTATATTTTTTAGATAAATCCTCAAAACTTTTAATATATTTATCCTGCTTATTTCCTACTTTTTTATTTAATTCAATAATATTCCATGTGGTTTGATTTATACATTTATAATTATGCATATATGCTATTCCTAAATCTGAGCCTAAAGTAAACATCAAAAAATTATTTATATTATTAAAATAGCTATCACATATCCCTGCACATGTACAGTCATTTTCTACAAATATTTCTGTATCATATTTTTTTAATTCTTTTCTCCAATCTATTTCTTTAACATTTAAGTTCGATGAACCAAAGAATATTACATTATTTTTGTCAATTCCACCTGGACATGCAAGTCCTATTGATGTAACTTTATCTAAATATATATTATTTTCTTTTATAAATCTATCTATCAAATTTATAACTATTTTTATAAAAAAATTTGTAGAAATATTAATATCTATATTTTTATCTATTTTATTAGATAAATACATTTTACATTCTAGTTTATCATAATCACTATCATATAATCCACAAGCTATATGGCTCGCTCCAATATCTATACCTATACTACTTATTTTTATTCCTTCTCCCATTATAGTAATTCAAATTTATCTTCTAAACAATCTTTAGAATTGCAACCTATATATACCTTAAATTTTCCTTTTTCTGAAATGTATTGTAAATCTCTATTCCAAAACTTAAGCATTTTCTCTGTTATCTCAAATTGTATTTTCTTTTCTTCATTTGATTTAATTAATACCTTTTTAAATGCTTTCAGCTCTTTTATAGGTCTTACCACACTTGCAAATAAGTCTTGAATATATAGCTGAACTATTTCTTTTGCATCAACATTACTGCAATTCTTTACAATAACAGAAACTGTAATTTTATCATCTTTTCCCTTGTGTAATATTGTAGAATTTAGTTCTAAGTCTTTATATTCAAATTTAGAATATGATAATCCATATCCAAAAGGATATTTTGGGTAAATAGATGCATCTTGGTATCTAGATTCAAAACGTAAATTTTTAATATTAGGTCTTCCAGTATTATATTGATTATAATAGATTGGACATTGTCCTTCATGTTCTGGAAAGCACATATTTAATTTTCCTGATGGGTTTTCATCTCCAAACAATACATCCCAAATTGCTCTTGCCCCTTCTGTTCCTGGAAACCATACTTCTAAAATAGCATCTACTTTATTTTCTATTCCCTCTAATACTAGTGGTCTTCCATTAAATAGTACCATTACTATAGGCTTATGTAGAGTCTTTAACATATTTAACAATTTTCTCTGAAGTTTTGGTAATCTTATACTAACTCTTGAATTTCCTTCTCCGCTTTGTTTATAATGTTCTCCTACTGATAACACAATTATATCTGCATTTTTTGCAACTACCATTGCTTCATCTAAATATTTCTTTTGTGTTTTTAATTCTTCTCCATTTTTTAACAATGGTTTTCCTTCTGCTTTCAATATATAATTCATCTCTCTAGTAGTTAACATATTACTACCTTTCGCATACAAAACTTTTTCCTTTCCTATCCTTTCTTCAAGTGCTTTCTTAATAGTTACAATATTTTCTCTTTCTGAAAACATTGACCATTCTCCAGTAATTGCAAAATTATCTGCATATGG
>CANQVM010000013.1 GCA_947627265.1 uncultured Clostridia bacterium
GCTTAAGTCAAGGAAGACAGGAAAATATTTAGATTTAATAAATAGAAACATAGTAAATGGAACGAAAGTTCAAACATGTGAAGGAAACAATACAAATACACAAAAGTTTAAATTTGAAAAAGTTGTCATAGGAATGCATACTACATATAATTTTACAGATTTAGAGGAATCAAAGTATCCAGGATATAAAGAATTATTACAGCAATTACAAAATAAATATCCAAATTGGAGTTTAAGGATATTTTATACAGGTTTAGATTGGAATGAAGTAATAAACCAAGAGGATCAATTTAGTGGAGGAAGTCCAAAAAGTCTAATACAAGATAGCTATGATAGTGAATGGATAAATGGATATGAAAAATATGATGTTTCGCAAGCGTGGTATAGAGCTTCTAAAAAGGCAATTGCATATATGATGGATCCACGAAATAGTTTAACAGATGCTTGGATTTTTCAATTTCAAGATTTAGAATCTTCATTAGGAACAAGAGAAGAAATTGCAAAGATGACAGAAGGAACATTTTTACATACAGATTCTTTGATTAATACTATAATGTCAACATCACAAGAACAGAGAATAAGTCCATTCCATTTAGTTTCAAGGATTATTCAAGAACAAGGTGGAGATGGAAAAGGAACTATGAATGGTAATTATCAATACTTACGGAAGAACAATATATAATTTATTTAATATTAACGTAAGTGGAAATACGAGTGCAGGAATATTAGCAGGTGCAAGATATGCTTATGATAAAGAGTGGTTTACGCCAGAAGCCTCTATAAGAGGAGGAGCAGAATTTTTAAAAGACAAGTACATTAGTAAAGGTCAATCTATATTATATTTTCAAAAATTCAATGTAGTGTATAATCCATTATATGAACATCAATATATGCAAAATATCAGAGCAGCAAATGATGAAGGTAATATAATATATAATTCATATAAAAACAATGGAATATTAAATAGTCATTTTGAGTTTATTATTCCAGTATATGAAAATATGCCATCTACTGCTTGCCCAAGACCATTAACATAAAAATAAAATATAATAAATAATAATAGCTGAAAAGCAAAACAGTAAAAGTTTACTTTTCAGCTATTATTATATTATTGAAATTTATTGACAAAAAGAAGAAGTAAATGATAGAATTGGTGAAAAATAGGAACTTTTATAATAAAATTAATATTTTAAATTATAAATTTCACATAGAAGAAGTAGATAATAAAGTAGCATTAAATAATTAATAAATTATGAAATTGAAAAATTAAATAAAGAATTTATTAAAACTAATAAAAATTTTATAAGATAAATTGAATTAAAGTATTTAATACATAATAGTAAAAAATGGAAATATGTTAGTAAAATTGATTATATTATAAATAATATAAAGATAAAAAAGGTTGATTTTTGATATAATTATGGTATAATTAGCCAGAAGGAGAATACGAAGTGGAAGAGTCAAAAGAAGATTATAAAATAATAGTAGATAATGTATATAAAACTTTTAATGTATATTTAGATAAAGCAAATACATTGAAAGAAAAATTGTTATTTTTATTTAGTAGAAATAGAAAAGAAAAAAGAGAAGTTTTAAAAGGAATTAATTTAAATATTAAGGAAGGCGAAGTAGTAGCCTTAATAGGAACAAATGGAAGTGGAAAGTCCACTTTATTAAAGTTATTGACAAAAATCATTTATCCAAATAAAGGGAAAATTGAAACAAAAGGAAAATTAACATCTTTGCTAGAATTAGGAGCTGGATTTCATCCTGATTTTTCAGGAAGAGAAAATATATATTTTAATGCATCTATTTTTGGTTTAACAAGAAAAGAGATAGATAAAAGAGTCAAAGATATTATTGAATTTTCAGAATTGATAGATTATATTGATAATCCTGTAAGAACTTATTCTTCAGGAATGTATATGAGGTTGGCTTTTTCTGTTGCAATCAACGTAGATGCTGATATTTTATTAATTGATGAGATTTTATCAGTTGGAGATGAGCATTTTCAAAATAAATGTTTTAATAAAATGCTAGAATTAAAAAAAGAAGGAAAAACAATGGTATTTGTTACCCATAACATGGAATCTGTAAAAAGATTATGTGATAGAGCAATTTGGCTATATGATGGAAAAATTAAAATGGATGGAAATACCAATGAAGTTGTTGAAGAATATTTAAAAGCAATAAGCTAGAAAGGATTGTATAAATGAAAGTTGATTACAATTTATATCCTGGAAGAGATAGAAAAGCGAAAATTGATTTTGATAGAAAAGAACCTATTGTTTCTATTGTAACACCATATTACAATACAAACAAATATATAGATACAACAGTAAATAGCGTGTTAAATCAGACTTTTCCATATTTTGAGTGGATTATCATAGATGATGGATCTACAAATAAAGAAGATATAGAAAAATTAAATACAATAGAAAAATTAGATGAAAGAATTAGAGTATTTCATAAAGAAAATGAAGGACCAGCAGCAGCTAGAGATTTTGGAGTTGAAAAAATAAGTCATTCGAGCAAATATATCGTTTTTTTAGATTCAGATGATTTATTAAATGAGACATATATAGAATGTGCTTATTGGACTTTAGAGACAAACAAAGAGGCATCTTGGACATATACTGATACAATCAATTTTGGAGGAGAAAATTTTACATGGGTAAAATGGTATAATCCTAAAAAAGAATTAAAGGAAAATTTATTAGTTATGACAGCTATGATTCGAAAAGAAGCTTTCTTAAAAGTAAATGGATTTGAAATTAGAGATAAAAATGTATACGAAGATTGGTGCTTATGGCTAAAAATGATAAAATTAGGAATGTATCCAGTAAGAATGAGCTTTTATGGATTTTGGTATAGAAAGAAAGTACAAGAAGAAAGTGAATTACAACGATCTAATAATGAAAATAAAGAAAAGGCAATGTCTTATGTAAGACAAGTAACAAATGAAATAGAGAAAATTATAAAAAAAGATCAAAAATTTATAAAAAAAGGAATTCAATATCCAAAAGAAGATTATAACTGGGAATATATAAAAGATAAAAATGATAGCGTTATAGTACCTAAAAAACAAAAAAATAATAAAATAAATATTTTATTAATTATTCCATGGATGACAGTGGGTGGAGCAGATAAATTTAATTTAGATATTATTAAAAGAATAAGCAAAGACAAGTATGAATTTACGGTTATTTCTACAGAACCAAATAGTAACGATTGGAGACAGATGTTTGAAGAATATGCTACAGTATATGACTTAACAACATTTTTAGATAAACAACATTGGATTAGTTTTATAAATTATATTATAGAAAAAAATAATATTGATATTATATTTAATACGAACAGTACTTTTGGATATGGTATTATACCATATTTAAAAGTTAAATATCCTGAAAAACCAATAATGGATTACATTCATATGGAAGAATGGTATAACAGAAATGGTGGTTTTTCTAGAGATTCTAGTAGAATATCATCTTTTATAGATAAAACATATGTATGTAATAAAAATAGTGAAAAAATATTAATAAATTACTTTAATAGAAAACCAGAAGATATAGAAACAATTTATATTGGAGTAGATGAAAAAGTATATAATCCAGAATTATTTAATAAAGAAGATATATTAAAACAACTTAATATAGACAAAAAAGGAAAATATATTATTAGTTATATTTGTAGAATTGCACACCAAAAGAGACCATATTTGTTATTAAAAATAATTGAAAAGATAAAAAGTCAAAGAAAAGACTGTTTGTTTATAATTGCAGGTGATGGACCACTACTTGATAAAATAAAACAAGAAGCTAAAAGATTAAAAATATATAAAGATATAATATTTTTAGGAAATGTTAAAGAAACTGAAAAAATCTATGTAATTAGTGATATAACAATAAATTGTTCAATTAAAGAAGGATTAGCTCTTACTGCATATGAATCACTAGCTATGGGCGTACCAGTAGTATCTTGTGATGTAGGGGGGCAAAAAGAACTTATTAATGAGAAAGTAGGAATTATTGTTCCTTGCATGCAAAAAGAAGAAGATATTCATGATTATAAATATAAAGAAGAGGAAATAACGCCATATGCAGAAGGAATTAATAAAATTTTAAATAATTTAGAAAACTATAAAAATAATGCGAGACCAAGAGTATTAAAAGGATTTACAATTGATAATATGATAAGAAATATTGATAAAGCATTTGAAACAATTAGAAATAATCCAAATTCTACAAAAATAGAAAATGCAAAAAATATGCAAAATAATATTGACTTAACAAAAGAATTTATTACTAGATATTTTATAGGAGCACAAATAGAATATGAATGGCTTGCAAAAAAATTCAATATGGAAAATGTTGATATAGATTGGAAATTAGAAAAAAAAGAAAACAAAATGTTATATTACGAAAATACATTAGAATATAAAATTAAACATCCAATTTATTTAGCATTAACTAAATTACATTTATATGATTTAATAAAAAGAATACTAAAAAGAGGAGAATAATAGATGTTTAAGGTTTTTAAAAACTTATACAATTATAGAGAATTATTGAAAACAAACGTAAAAAAAGAAATAAGAGGAAAATATAAAAATTCATTTTTAGGAGTGTTATGGTCCTTTTTAAATCCATTATTGCAAATAGCTGTATATGCCATTGTATTTCCTTTAATTTTAAGAAATACGCAAGAAAATTATGTAATATTTCTATGTTGTGGATTAATTCCATGGACTTTCTTTTCAACAGCAATTTCTAGATCGGCATTTACTATGGTAGAAAATGGAAATATACTAAAAAAGGTTTATTTTCCGAGAGAAATATTACCAATCTCCATTGTAACAAGTGAAGCGGTAAATTTCTTAATTTCAACTATTATTATAATTGTATTTGTATTATTTAGTGGATTAGGAATAACGAAATACATAATATTTTATCCAATTGTATTTCTAGCACAATATTTATTATTAATAGCTTTATCATTTATAGTATCTAGTATATGTGTATATATTAGAGATTTACAGCACTTTATAGGAATATTTTTACAGTTATTATTTTATGGAACACCAATTGTATATGCAGTAGATACCATACCAGAAAACTTTAAATGGATTTTGAATATTAATCCTATGACATATGTAATAAATGGATATAGAGATATTTTTTATAATCAAACAATGCCTAATATTAATGCTTTGTTAATTTTAATAGTAGCTGTATTAATAGCAATTGTAATAGGATATATAATATTTAATAAATTACAAAAGGGATTTGCTGAAGAATTATAATAGGAGGAAAAATGGAAAAAGTAAAACAAAAAATAAAAGAAATTTTTACAGATAAAAAATTATATTTTTATGGTATGATTACACTTCTATTTTTTGGAATATACTGTTTAATGCAATATGCACCTGATACATATGGGGTTTTAAGTAGTTCGTTAAGAGAAACGGTAATGCATTTTTTATCGTGTGGAAGAGTTGTAACAGGAATCTTTATATATACATTAGTAAGGATATTAAAACTTGGAGAAACAGGAGTGTATATTGTTTCTTATGTATTAGCAATTTTATGTACAATTATAAGTATGTACAAGTTAGATAAATTATTTCAAAAGGACATAAAAAATAAAACCATCTGTGTATTAGCTAGTATTTTTATTATTATAAATGTATTTTCTATTGAACTGTATGTATATATTGAAAAAGGAATATTAATGTTATCAGTATTGTTATGTATCATGGCAGTGGAAGAAATAAGAAAATTTTGGGAAGGAAATAAGAAAAGAATAATATTTTCTTTGATTTTAATGATAATTGCTAATTGTTGTTATCAAGGAACGGTTGGTTTATTTGTAGCAATTTCATTATTATATATTATAAAGTATTCAAAAAATATAAAGAAATTTATAGTTAATAACATTATTGTGGCTCTTACATATGGAATTCCAGCTATTATAAATTTTATAATGGTAAGATTTATTTTTACAAATAGTAGGGTAAGTGGAGAAATAATATTAAGTGAATCAATACAAAAAATATATCAAGGAACAAAAAATATGTTGTTGTCAACATATGGACTATTACCAAAATATTTGTTCTTTATAAGTATTATTATAGTTAGCCTCTGGATTATATATAAAATAATAAAAAAGAGAGAAAAAACAAAAATATTAGAAATATTGGGAATAGGATATATAATTTTAGGAACTATATTCAGTACAGTAGTTCCTCAAATTATGCAAGATACTAATTCTATTTGGTTTGTAGCAAGAAGTTCTTATTCAGCAGGTGCTTTAATAGGAATATTATTAATTTATGCTAATATGAAGTTTGAAATAGAAAAGAAATCAGGAAATATTATACTTATATTATCTTGTATCTTTCTAATTATTCAATTTGTATACTTCATTAATTATACTGTAGATAATTATAAAGTAAATTATGAGGATAGGCAAATTGTAGAACAAATAGAAAGAAGAATAAGTCAATATGAGAAGGAAACAGGAAAAACTATAACAAAAATAGCTATATATGAAGACAAGGCTATAAATTATACATATCAAAACATTAAAATAACAGGAGACATGAATTTAAAAGCACTATATCCAGAATGGTCCACACTTGGAATTATTCGTTATTATACGGGAAGAGAGCTAGAACAAACTGAAAAAGATGAAAATATAGAACAGAATTTTAAAGATAATAATTGGGATTATTATAATGATAATCAAATTATATTAGAAGAAGAAACTATGCATCTATGTAGATTTTAATAAAGAAAAGGAAATAAAAATGGAAAAAATAAAAAAATTAGTAAAAAAAATGTTTACAAGAGATATTATTTTATATGTAATATTTGGAGTTCTTACAACTTTAGTTAGTATTGGTTCATTTTATGTTATGGCAAATATATTAAACTGGAATGAAGATTTATCCAATTTTATAGCCATTGCATTAGCTATATTATTTGCATATATAACTAACAAAGATTTAGTATTTCATTCAAAAGCAAAAGGGGTTAGAGAGAAATTTAATGAGTTTTTAAAATTTATTGCAGGACGAGCTGTGACTATGATAATAGAATTTTTTGGATGTTTTATATTATTTAAAACACCAATACCAGCTATTATTAGCAAATGTGCTATTAATGTAATTATAGTGATTTTAAATTTTTTAATAAGCAAATTTTATACTTTTAAGGAGATGGAAAAATGAAAAAAATAAGTGTTATAATACCGGCATATAATGAAGAAGAATCTTTACCAATATTATACGAAAGAATGAATAATTTAATGAATTCTATGAAAGATTATGAATTTGAAATGCTTTTTGTAAATGATGGAAGCAAAGATAGAACAATTGAAATAATAAAAGAAATAAGAGAAAAAGACAATAGAGTGTGCTATGTGGATTTTTCAAGAAATTTTGGAAAAGAAATAGCAATGATAGCGGGATTAGATTATGCAACTGGAGATTGTGTTATATTTATGGATGCTGATTTACAAGATCCCCCAGAATTGATACCAGAGTTGGTGAAATATTGGGAAGAAGGTTATGATGATGTTTATGCAAGAAGAAAATCAAGGAAAGGTGAAACTTGGCTAAAGAAGTTTACATCAAAAATGTATTATAAAGTATTACAACATTTAACAAGAGTAGAGATTCAAAGAGATACTGGAGATTTCAGGTTACTAGATAGAAGATGTGTAAATGCTCTAAAAAAACTTAGAGAATCACAAAGAAATACAAAAAGTATGTTTAGTTGGATTGGATATAAGAAAAAAGAAGTATTATATGATAGAGATCCAAGAGTAGCAGGAAAAACAAAATGGAATTATATAAAATTAATTGATTTAGCAATAGATGGGATAACATCTTTTACTACATCTCCTCTTAGATTATCTACTTTCATTGCAATTCCAACTTTTATAGCATTATTTATCTATTTTATTTATGTTATTGTAAAATGTTTTATAATACATGAAGCGATTCAAGCTTTTCAAGCAATTATATTACTTATTTTATTCTTTTCAGGAATACAAATATTATTATTTGGAATTGTAGGAGAATATTTAGGAAGAATTTTTAATGAAACTAAACACAGACCATTATATCTAGTAAATGAATATAATGGAGAAAAAGAGATGAATGAACAAAAATTAAAATAGGAAGAATAATATGAAAAGTATAAAAGATAAAATAAAAATTTTTTTTAAAAGTAGATATACTATTTTAACTGTATTTATAATTGTTATCTATTTTATATATCTTTATATATCAAATATCATCCCATTTGGTAATAAAACTATACTCAAAAGTGATTCTTATCAACAATATGTGAATTTCTTTTGCTATTTAAGAGAAGCATTATTAAATGGAAAGAGCTTACTAATTTCATGGAATTTGGGATTAGGTAATGGATTTTTTACTACCTTTGCTTATTATTTAGCATCACCACTTAACATCTTTGTGATATTTTTTAATAGTGAAAATATGCATATATATGTAGAATTTATGATTTTATTAAAAATGATATTAATTGGTAACTTTATGATGATATTTTTAAGCAAATCCTATGGATATAAGAAATCAGATTCTATTATATTTGGATTAATGTATGCATTTTCTTCTTATGTTATGTGTTATGCATTCCACATAATGTGGTTAGATGCTGTATATATGTTACCAATTGTATTATTATTGGTAGATAAATATATAAAAACAAAAAAAATATATCCATATATCATAGCTTTAGGTTATACTATAATTGTAAATTATTATACTGGATTTATGGTTGCTTTTTTTTCTGGAATATACTATTTAGCAAAATATTATATTTCAATAGAAGGAAAAATAGTAACAATCGAAAATGGAAAAAGACTTGTTTTTAACTTAATTAAATTTCTTTTTGGAATTGGAGTGGCATTTGGAATATCTATGATAGTATTTATTCCATCATTTATACAATCTAGTGGTAACATGTCAACTCGAATACAATTATTAGATATAGATGTAGATAAATTACGTTTATTTTCAAATGTAATTTTTAATAACTATGTATATATGTTTACTCAAAAATCATGTTTGGTATTTTCAAGTACATTAGTATTACTATTAATACCTACATATTATTTAAATAAGAATATTAAATTGAAAGAAAAATTAGTTTTTTCAATTATAATAATATTTTTATTAATGCCAATAATATCTCCATTTATTAATAAATTATGGCATGGATTGGCAACTCCTAATTGTTTTAATTATAGATATTCTTTTGTGCTAATATTTACTTTAATATTAATGACATTTAGAGCATATCAAAATAAAGAAAAACTAAAAAAATCTCATATGTATATTACAATGTTAGTATTTTTTGTACTTACTCTAGTAGAAGTCATAATAAAAAAACTGGGATATTTAACATCAGATGGATATGAAGTTAGTTATCAATCTATTATATTATCTTGTGCTATATATTTAGCTATGTGGATAATAACTTTTATAATAATAAATCAAAAGAAAAAAAGAGAGATTTTTAATATATTATTAGTAATTATTATAATAATTGACTTACTTATAGGAGCAAGTCATAGTATCATTAATAATGACAAATTTTTTTCTTTGGAAGATGTGACACAGCATGATAATGCCATGAAGGAATTATTACAATATGTAGAAAATAAAGAAACGGATAGAATTGTATTTATACCAGATAATTATGGTAGCAATATGTCGTTAAAATATGGATATAGTAATATTGGATTTTTTACATCTCCTAGAAATAGAAAAACAATCGAAAATATGTACAAATTAGGATATAATATACAAAGGGCAGAACAATTATGGTTAACTTCATTTAGTGGAACATATTTTAATTATACTTTAGCAGGGGTAAAATATTATATAACACAACAGCCACTTGAAGAAAATGAAATATATGGATTTGAATTAATTAAAAAAGTAGAAGACTATTATTTATATAAAAATAAGAACTCAATTCCTTTTGGATTCTATATAAATGAAAATATTATGGAAGCAGAAAATCCTTTTGAAATGCAAAATAGTATATTAAGTACTATGACAAAAAGTAATGGATCACAAAAATATATGTTACCATTAGAAAATGGACAAGACTTGTTAGAATGTAATAAAGTAGTAATAAAAGATAATAACGAAGAAATTAGATGGAAATATACAGTATATGCAAAAAAGGATATAAATCTATATTTATATAGTGACGGTGAGTTGCAATTATATAAAGATGGAGAAGAACAATTTAAAGAATATGCTAATCTTTGGTCAATTGAAGCTGGAATTAAGGGAATTAAACATTTAAATGAGAACGAAACTTATGAATTTGAAATTAGCGTGGAAAAAGAAGAATACGAAAAGGAAAATCCAATTTATATATATGCTACTGATAATAAAAAAATAGAACAAGATATAAAAATAGTACAACAAGATACTAATAATTTTAAAATAGAAAAAATACAACTAAATAATTTATATGGAAAGGCAACTGTAACAAAAGAAGGATATCTATGCTTGCCAATTGCATATGATGATGGATGGAGAGCTACAGTAAATGGAGAAAAAGTAAATGTAGAATCAATATATAATGTATTTACAGGAATAAAATTAAAAGAGGGAACTTATGATATTAAATTATATTTTATTCCAAGAGGTTTTAAAATGGGATTAGCTATTAGTGGAATTTCAGTTATATTACTATTCATTATTATAATATTAGAAAAAAATAAAGGTAAAAGGGAAGAAAAAGATGATAAAAAAATTATATCAGAAGTATAAATGTTTGATAAATATTATATTAATAGCTTTATTAATATATATTATTCAAATTATTGCATGCAAAGTATATCCTTTTGGAGATAAGTCATTAATAGCAGGAGATATTGCCGGACAATACATCCCATTTTGGGCATATTTTAAAAATTGCTTATTAGGAAATGAATCTACATTATATACATTTGGAAAGCTATTAGGAGGTAATATGATAGGAATATGGGCTTATTATTTAATGAGTCCATATAATATAATTTTTTTACTTTTCCCAAATAAGTTAATAGTAGAATCAATTATTGTAGTTACAGGATTAAAATTTATATCTTGTAGTATAACAATGTATGTATTTTTAAAAAATAAAATTGAAAATAAATTTATTTTAGCAATATTATGCTTAAGTTATGCATTTTGTGGATACAATATTGCATTTCAAATGAATTTAATGTGGCTTGATAATATTATTTTGTTACCTTTAATGATTTTAGGAGCAGAAAAAATAGTAGAAAGCAATAAATATAAAATGTATGTCATAACATTAGGTTTATCTTTAATTTTAAATTTTTATATAGGTTTTGCTACAGCAATTTTTACAGGATTATATTTTATTTACTATAATTTATTACAAAAAATAGAAATTAAAAAAATATTAATTACATTTATAAAGTTTGCTATATATAGTTTATTAGGTATATGTTTAGCAGCTTTTATCTTAATTCCAATGATATTTGTATTAAAGTCGGGAAAAGGGTCAAGCTTTGCAATTGATTTTAATACAGCATTTACAACCAATTTTAACTGGATAAATTTTTTTGCAAAGCTACTAATAGGATCTGTAAATAATGGAGAATTGGCAAGTGGATTACCAAATATTTATACAACATTATTTACACTAGTATTAGTTGAAGTGTATTTCTTTAATAAAAATATACCAATTAAAAATAAAATACTTAGCTTAGTTTTTATACTATTAATAGCATTTAGCTTTAATATAAAAATATTAAATCTTTTTTTACATGGATTAAAAGAACCAGTTGGTTTTCCATATAGATACTCATTTGTATTTTCATTATTATTAATAATTATCGCTAGTCAAGGGTTAAATAAAAAACAAACGATAAATTGGAAAATAATGATTCCAATATTGATAATAAATATTATAGTAATTATGACATTAATGAAAAATCAATATACTTTTATAACAGATAATATGATAAAACTTTCTTTAATAGCAATTACTTTTTACTGTATTATGCTAATGCTACATTTAAAATTTAAAAATGATATCTATATAACAATAATAACCATAATATCTATATTAGAAATATTAGCAAATGCAATAATTTCTTTTGGAAATTTAAATCATGATATAAGAAATACTTTTGTTGATAAAATGAATGTTTACGAAGATGCAATACAAGAAATTAAGAAATATGACAATACATTTTATAGAATGGAGAAAACAGAAGGATTTTTCCTAAATGATTCTTTGCTTTTTAATTATAATGGAATGGGACATTCAAGTTCTACATTTGATCAAACTCGGTGTAGATTTTATGAAAAGAATAGGTTATAATTGGTATTTGTTTTTTCCTTCTTATGGATATGGAAATACAATTATAACAGATAGCATTTTTGGACTTAAATATAAATTATCAAAAAATGAAAATGAGAAATATTTTAGTAAAGTAAAAGAAATAGGAGATTATAAATTATACAAAAATAATTATAATTTATCATTAGGTTATTTAACAAAAGAAAAAGTACAAGATGTAAACTTAGATGAAAATCCATTTGAGATTCAAACAAACTTTTTAAACAATATTGCAAATACTAATTTAGATTATTTTAATAATATAGAACCAAAAAATATAAGATTAGAAAATATTCAAAAAGAAGGAATTTACTATACAGGAAAAGCAGGAGAATCCTATATTGAATTAACATATGATTTATCAAAAGTGCAAGAACAGCTATATTTTTGGATAACAACACCATACAGTTTAGATGGATCAGCATTAAAGATATACGTTAATGATAAGTATGTTGATGATTATTTAGGCGCAAATAAAAATGGTATCATAAAACTACAGTGTGATAGCGATATAATGAAATTAAAACTAGAATTAAATACAGATGATACAGTTCAATTTAATGAAATACTTCTAAAAGAAGTAAATATAACAAATTTTGAAAAAGCGTATAAAGAAATACAAGAAAATCAACTAGAGAATATAGAATTTAAAAATAATCAACTAAAAGCAAATATAAAAACTTTAGGAGAGAAAAATTATTTATTTACAACAATTCCGTATGATAAAGATTGGAAAGCTTTTATAGATGGAGAAGAACAAACAATAGAAAATTCAAATGGTTTTGTTACAATAAAATTAACAGATGGAGAACATGAAATTAGATTATCATATGAGCCAAAAAGTGTTAAAATAGGAACTTTTATAACTATAGTATCAGTGTTAATATTATTTATTATGATTATGGCAGAAAAAAATAAAAATGAAAGGAAAATAAATGAAAGTAAAAGAATGGTTAAAAAAGAATAAAGAATATATAATTATAATATTTGTAGCATTATTAGTATGTTCACCATTAACAGTAGATGGATGGATTTCATCGGATGATGGATATTCTCATTTATCTAGGTTATATAATACTATTCAAGGACTAAAGGATGGACAATTTCCGCCAGTAATTGTATCAAATTTTTGTAAAGGATTTGGATATTCTTGGAATCTATTTTACCCACCACTTAGTACATATATAGGAACAATGTTTAGATTTATTGTTCCTACATATGTTGAGGCTATGAAGTTAACTATAGTATTTTCTATAATTATGTGTGGATGTACGATGTATCAATTAATAAAAAAAGTAACTAAAAATTCTAATACAGCATTAATAACATCAATTATATATATGACATCTAATTATTTAATTACAGATATTTACTCGAGAATGGCAATAGGTGAAATAATGGCATTTATATTCTTTCCAGTATTGTTTAATGGATTGTATGGTATATTTTATGAAAATGGAAAGAAAAATTATTTGTTAACAATAGGCGCAGTTGGAATTATATTATCGCATAATATTAGTACATTAATGGCTGTTGTACTTTCCGCAATATTTGTACTGATAAATTTTAAAAAACTGTATAATAAGGATACAAGAAAACAAGTTTGGAAAAATATAATTATAAATGCAATTTTTATTGTTTTAATTGTACTATTTTTCTATATCCCATTTTTACAACATGAGATGGCAACAGAATATGTAGTAATGCAAGAAAATGCTATGGCAACAAAAGAATTTGTTTCAAATCATGCAATATATGTATATCAGTTAATTTTTGGTAAATTTCAAAAAGGAGCTTCATATGCATTAAATGATGGCATTGGAAATGAAATGTTCTTATCTTTAGGATTGCCAATTATAATTTCGGTATTATTTACCCCAATGATAATAAAGAAAGTAAAAAAAGAAAAAAAGCATTTATATATAATGACACTAGCAATAGGAATTATAACTGCATTAATGTCTACAGTATTGTTTCCTTGGGATAAGATGCCAAGTATTGTACTAATAATACAATTTCCATGGCGATTATTAATGATATCAACATTTTTACTTAGTATTATAGCAGGAGTAAATATAGGAAAATTTTTTGAAAACTTTAAAATTGAAAATATATTTATTATTACTTTGATTATTATGATATATAGTGGTCAATATATATCATATGTTGTAAATTTTGATATTAACTTTGATGAATCATATCTAGGTGAAACTGTAGAAATAGAAGAACTATCAGGAGGTAATAAGTATTGCTCTTCATTTGAATATTTACCATCAAAAGCTAAAACGGAATATACTCAAAAAAGAATAGATGGAGTTATTATATTGTCTGGAGATACTAAAATAACAAATGAAAATAAAGAAAATAATAATATGACTTTTAATATAGATGAAACAACACAAGAAACTAATTTAGAATTACCATATATTTATTATTTGGGATATAACATTACATTAAATGACAAAAAACTTTCTTACCAAGAATCAGAATATGGATTTATAAGTGTGACTATACCTGAAGGTGAAAAAGGTATAGTAGAGGTAACTTATGAGGGAACAACACTTAGCAAAATTTCATTTGTAATATCTATTATTAGTAGTTTAATTTTTATTGGATATATAATAATTGAAAATAAAAAAGAGAAAAAGTAATAAAACTTATGTAGCATACTAATAAATAAAAATAATTTAGAATTAATTATTAATTTACTATTTTATATTTATAGTAAGATAAAAAGAAAATAAAAGTATGTTTATTGCAATCAGTGATTTATCAATATATAAATAGGTAAGGAATATTGATGAAAGGAATGTAAATATTTATGAAAACCATAATGTTATGTCTTAATCAACTGGGAATTGGTGGAATTGAAACAGCTGTACTACAGCAAACAATTCAACTGATAAAAAGAAAGTATAGAGTTTTAATATTAGCAGAAGATGGAATTTACAGAAGAAAATTTGAAAAAGAAGGAGCAATATTTTTAAACTTCGAACATACTGTTCAAAATAATTATGATATGGATAAAATAAATAAAGTTATGAAAATAATAGAAGAATATAAAGTAGAACAGGTACACATTCATCAATTTTATTGTATAGCTGCAGTATTTCCAGCATGTATATTAAAAAGAGTGCCATATATAGCATGGTTACATTTAGGAATAAAGAATGTATATGATTGGTTTGAAAAGTGTTTCCCATGTTATAAAGTTATGTTTTCGATATATTTTCATAATGCTACAAAAATAATTGCTATAAGTGAAAGTGCGAAACAAGAAAATATAGAAAAATACAATGTAGATGAGAAAAAATATATTGTCAAAAAAAACAGCATAGATTTTAGTGCATTTAAGGTAGAAGGAAATAGTATTCCTCAAAAAATAGAAAGGTTTTTAATTATCGGTAGATTTGCCAAAGAAAAAGAAAAGTCAATTAAAAATGCTATTTTATTGTTTAAAGAATTTCATAAGGAAAGTCAAAATGCAATACTTACTATTGTGGGAGATGGAGAATTAAAAGAGAATATAGAAAATGAAATACATGATATAAAAGACATAGTAGAAATATTGGGACCTAGAAATGATATACCACAAATCATATCAAAACACGATATTGTCATAGCACTAGATAGATGTATTTTAGAAGCGATTACAATGAAAAAATTAGCAATTATCAGTGGGTATGATACATTAAAAGAATTAGTTACACAATCAAATATAGAAAAAGCTTCTAATGAAAATTTCGGTGGAGAAAATTTAAATGAGAACACTATAGAAGAATTAATAAAACAATTACAAAGCTTAAGTAAAGATGAAATTAAAAATATAGTAGAGCAAAATTATAAATTTGCATATGAAAATTTAAATATTGAAAAGAATGTTTATATACTGGAAGAAATGGATTATAAATGTATACAAATAGACATTGATAATACGATAGAAAGTATTATTAAGTTACAAAATATGTATGATGAACAGATACACTACACAGACAAAATTTACAGTGAATGCAAAGAAGCAGAAAAGTGGTATCAAGATCAAATAAAAATTAGAGATGAGCAAATTGAAGAATTGAGAAATGAAAAAGAAAAAATTGAAGAAAAAATAAAAAAATCTTACTTTGATAAAGTATACAACATATATAAAAAAATGAGATATAAAGGACAGTAATTACATGTTACATTGTTTTGTGTTGATTTTTTATCTTTTACATTTTTTGAATTTTTTCTATTAAATTTATGAAACATTTAATAACTGTTCATTATGTATTATGTGAAATAATTAAATGTAGATTAGATAAAATAAAAAGATTAAGGAAAGGTAAAAACTAGAAAAAACAGAAGAAACAGTAAATAAATAAGAAAGGGATAGTTTAAATATGAAAAAAGTATCATTAGTTATACCAATGTATTATGAAGAAGATGTAGCAAAAGAATGCTATGAAAGAGTGTCAAAAGTGTTAAATAATTTAGAAAATTATGAATATGAGGTTATTTTTGTTAATGATGGAAGTAAAGATAAGACATTAGAAATACTAGAAGAAATTGCAAATAAAGACAAAAATATTAAGATTATTTCTTTTTCAAGAAATTTTGGACATCAATGTGCAGTATCAGCAGGATTACAATATGTTACAGGTGATGCCATTATAATATTAGATGCTGATTTACAGGATCCACCAGAATTAATACCAGATATGTTAAAATTATGGGAGAAAGGAAATGAAGTAATATATGGCAAAAGAAAAACAAGAGATGGTGAATCTAGATTTAAACTTTTGACAGCAAAAATGTTTTATCATATATTGAATGCACTATCAGATGTAGAAATACCAAAGGATACAGGAGATTTTCGACTAGTTGATAGAAAAGTGGTTGAAGTAATCAATTCTTTACCAGAACACAATAAATTTTTAAGAGGATTATTTAGTTGGGTAGGTTTTGAACAAAAGGCATTTGAATATGAAAGGAAAGAACGTTTTGCTGGAAAGACCAAATATCCTTTAAAAAAAATGATGAAACTTGCTACAGATGGAATTATAAGCTTTTCAAATAAACCATTAAAAATAGTTGGGGGCTTGGGTATTTTATCAATAATATTATCTACTGTTATATTGATATATTCTATCTTATCATTTATATTTAAGTGGAATAACCTAACAGCTGGATGGACATCTATTATGGTTACAATTACTCTTTTTAGTGGTATAATATTAGTATCATTATGGATGATAGGAGAATATGTTGCAAGAATTTATGATGAATGTAAAGATAGACCACAATATATTATAAATAAAAAGATAAATATATAAGATATTTATTTTATTATTTTCAGTAATACAAATATCATTATTTGGAATTGTTGGAGGATATTTAGGTAAAATATTTATTTAAATAAAAAATAGGATGTTATATATAGTAAATTAATATGATGAAAAAAATGAACGAAAAGGAATGATATATATATTATTGTAAAAATACATAAAATATAGTATAATATTTACATATGTAAAGGAGAAGCGATACCTATGAACAAAAAAAGAATATTAACAGGAGATAGACCAACAGGAAAATTACATATAGGACATTATTTTGGGTCACTAAAAAAGAGAATTGAAATGCAAGAAAGTGGAGAATACGATCCATATATATTAATAGCAGATGTACAGGCTTTAACTGATAACTTTAATAATCCAGAAAAAGTAAGAAAAAATGTAAGAGAAGTAGCAATAGATTACTTATCAGTTGGAATAGACCCTAAAAAAACAACTATATATATTCAATCAATGATACCAGAAGTAGCAGAATTAACAGTATTTTATTCTAATTTAGTAACTATTGCAAGACTACAAAGAAACCCAACCGTAAAAACAGAAATAGCACAAAAAAGAGATTTATTTGGAGAAAGCGTAACTTATGGATTTTTAGGATATCCTGTAAACCAAGCAGCAGACATAACAGCATTTGAAGGAGAACTTGTTCCAGTAGGGGAAGATCAATTACCATTAATAGAGCAAGCAAGAGAAATTGTAAGAAAATTTAATAGTATATATGGAGATGTACTAGTAGAACCAAAAGCTGTATTATCAAGTGAAAAAAGAATAAAGGGACTAGATGGAAATGAAAAAATGGGAAAATCTTTAGGAAATGCGATATACTTATCAGATAGTGAAGAAGAAATAACAAAAAAAGTAATGAGTGCAGTAACAGATCCAGGAAGAATAAAAAAAGATGACTTAGGAAACCCTGATATATGTATGGTAGCATATTATCATAATTTATTTAGCACAAAAGAAGAATTAAAAAATGTATGCGAAGAATGTAAAGGCGGAAAAAGAGGATGTGTAGCTTGTAAGAAACAATTAGCAAAAAACATAATAGAAGAATTAAAACCAATAAGAGAAAAGAGATCATATTACGAAGTACACATAGAAGAAGTAGACAAAATACTAATGGAAGGAACTAAAAAAGCACAAGCAGTAGCAAAAGAAACAATGAAAAAAGTAAAACAAGCAATGAAACTTGATTATGAGATATAGGGAACAGTGATTAAATATCTCATAAATAGAATAGAAAGAAGCCAAAAAATGCAAAATACAGAAAACAACAAAAATAATGAGACATTTAATCACTATCCCTTGTGTCTCAAAAGGAGATTGATATGTTTACAGATTATACAAAAATAATAATTAAATCTGGAGATGGAGGAAATGGTGTTGCTACTTTTCGTAGAGAAAAGTATGTAGCAGCAGGAGGTCCTGATGGAGGAGATCGGTGGAAATGGTGGAAATATCTATTTCCAAGTAGACAAGGATAAAAATACATTGATTGATTTTCGTTATAATAAAAAGTTTAAGGCTAAAAATGGAGAAAATGGAAGCGGGAGTCATTGTAATGGAAAGTATGGAGAAGATTTATATATAAAAGTCCCAATAGGCACTGTTATAAAAGATGCTGAAACCCGGAAAGGTAGTAGCAGATTTATCTAATATTGGACAAACAGAATTAATTTTAAAAGGTGGCCGTGGAGGAAGAGGAAATTCACATTTTGCAACTAGCACAAGACAAGCTCCAAGATTTTCAGAAAATGGAGAAAAAGGTGAAGAAAAAGAAATTATATTAGAATTAAAATTATTAGCAGATGTTGGACTTTTAGGTTTTCCTAATGTAGGTAAATCCACATTTTTATCAGTTGTAACAGATGCAAAGCCTAAAATAGCAAATTATCATTTTACAACAATAATACCAAATTTAGGTGTTGTAAAAACAAAAAATCAAGATGGATTTGTTATTGCAGATATACCAGGAATTATAGAAGGAGCTAGCGAAGGTGTAGGTTTAGGAATTCAATTTTTAAGACATGTTGAAAGGACAAGATTGCTTTTACACTTTTTAGATGTATCAGGACAAGAAGGAAGGAATCCGGTAGAAGATTTTTATGCAATTAATGAAGAGTTAAAAAAATATAGTGAAAAATTAAGTACAAAAAAACAAATAATAGTAGCAAATAAAATTGATGCAATGCAGGGTGATAGTTTGATAAAAAAAGTGGAAGAATTGGCAAAAAAAGAAGGATTAGAACTATATAAAATATCAGCGGTAACAAAAGAAGGGGTTAATGAATTAATAGATCATGTATCTGAAATATTAAAAACATTACCAAAAGAAGAATTAATAGAAATAAAAGATAAAAAGATTTATACATTAGAAGAAAAAGAGGATGAATGGACAATAAAAAAACAAGATGAAGTATTTATAGTATCAGGAAAAGCAATTCAAAGACTAATGGGAAAAGTAAATATAGAAGATAATGAATCATTGTACTACTTACAAAAATGCTTAAAAAATATGGGAATAGATAGTAAGTTAAAAGAAATGGGTGTTTGCGAAGGAGATACTGTAATACTAGATGATTGGGAACTTGAGTGGTATGAATGATACAAAATAGGAACAGTAATTAAATGTCCTTATTAATATCTTTTGTTTCTTGTTTAAAAAGGAGTTGAAGTTGAAATGAGTGGAGAAAAAAGGAAAGATTATTTATCATGGGATGAATATTTTATGGCAATTGCAAAATTATCTGCTATGAGAAGTAAAGATCCTTCTACACAAGTGGGAGCTTGCATTGTAAGTAATGATAATAGAATTTTATCGATTGGATACAATGGTGCTCCAAATGGATTTAGTGATGAAAAATTCCCTTGGGGAAGAGATGGAAATAATTTAGATACCAAATATCCATATGTTTGTCATGCAGAATTAAATGCAATTTTAAATTATAGAGGAAGTAAAAAAGATTTAGAAAATGCTAAAATATATGTAGATTTATTTCCTTGCAATGAATGTGCAAAAATTATTATTCAATCTGGTATTAAAGAGGTAATTTATCTATCTGATAAATATTCTACTTCTGAAAATAACATTGCATCTAGAAAATTGTTTGATGAATGTGGAGTAAGATATAGTAAAGTTAAAATAAAACAAGAAAAAGATATAAAAATAGAATTGAAATAGAAGGTTCAATTCTATTTTTTAATAGGAAAGTCATAATGACATTTCCTATTATATAAAAGCAGATAGCATAGAAATTCACTTAAATTAATTTCGAGAGCAAACAAATTAACGGAAAGCCAAAGAAAAAATTTAACTGGTTTATAAAATATTAAGGCTTTCTGATTTATTCCTATGATAATGGAATTTTTATAATAATTTTGTCATAATAATAGCATCTTGATTTTGATAATAATTTTTTCTAAAACCTAAGCTTTCAAAACCAAATTTTTTATAAAGATGAATAGCGGTTAAATTATTTGTATTAACCTCTAAAGAAAGTGAAGTTAAGTTTAATTTTTTAGAAAGCAAAATTAAATTTTCTAAAAGTAAACTACCAATTCCTTGGTTTCGGTAGATTTTTTTTGTTACAATATTCATAATATCTGCTTCACTTATAACAATTTTAATTCCTGCAAAACCTATAATTTCATTATTTGACTTAGCTATAATATAGTTAGAATTATTATTATTCAGCTCTTCTTTTAGAATATTATAGTTCCAAAAATCATCAAACTCACTTGTTAAATTGTTTTTTATATTATCTAAATCTGATAATGTCATTTTACTTATTTCTATATTCATAGTTAATCTATAATCCCTTCAAAAATTATTTTTTTCTTCTAACTGCTTCTGTGCTTGAGGCTTTTTTAAGTATAAAGGTAAAATTTCATTATTATTAATACCAGATTTAAATTTATCAAATCCAGCAAGTCCTAAAGAATATGAATTTAAAATATTAGATGTGGTATTAGCAAATTTTGCATTTTTAAAAGTTGATTTTATAGTATTTTCATAAATCTCAGAACCATCACCTACAAAATAAATAATAGGGTTTACTAAAGTATCATCGCAGTAATTCTTTAAAATAGCAATACATGATTCTATACTTTCTGCTTGAGGGGTTATTAAGTTTTGTAAAATTCCATTTTTATTTTCATAAAAAGAAAAATAACAATTATCATTTTTACAATCTATTATACTGCAAATAAACCCATTTTTTTGTATATCATTTTTTATATTATAAGCTAAAGATTCTAAGGAATTAATACCAATACAAGAAATATTTAAACTATCACAAAAAGCTTTAACAGTTGCTATTCCAATTCTAATTCCAGTAAAAGAGCCAGGACCAATATCACAAGTAATTAAGTCAATATTTTGCAATGTTAAATTACTTTTTTCAAGAGATTTTTTAATTATTGACATTAAGTTTTCGGAATGTGTTCTTCCTGTATTTGTATCTAAATTACAAATTAGTTTATCATCTTCTAATAAAGAAACACCACAAATATTGCTGGCAGTATCAATACTTAATATTTTCAAAATAAATCCTCCTTAGATTCAATTTTTATAAGTCTTATATTTTCATCTTCTTTATCTTTATCAAAATATATATGAATATAATCATTTGGTAATACATCTTCAATTAATTCGCCCCATTCAATTAAGCAGATGCCATTTTCAAAATATTCTTCTCCACCTATAGCTAAAAAGTCTGAAGAATCAGATAGTCTGTAAACATCAAAATGATAAATGTTTATATTATTTTTTATATATTCATTTACAATAGTAAAAGTAGGGCTAGAAATTTCATCTTCTAAAGAATAATAAGATAAAAAGCCTTCTACAAATTTCGTTTTTCCACAACCCAAATCGCCAGTTAAAACTACAATACCAGTATTTTGTAATTTTGCTGCCAATTTTTTAGCTAAATTTTTTGTATCGTTTTCACTTTTAGAAGTAAATTCATAAGTTTTCATAAATAATTCTAATCCTTCCATGACTTAATTAAAATTTTAATATAAAAGCAATAAATTAATGTATATATATTAATTCTAAAGAATAAATGTTTTATATAATAGGAAAGTGATACTTATATTTACTATTATATAAAAGTATAAATTAACTAAATATTGTATAAATTTTAAACCATACCAATTATAATATAAAAATAAAAAAAATTCAATAAAAAGGGTTGATAAATTAGAAAGGTTGTAATATAATTGTAACATATTTGTAACAGAAAAGAAAAAAAGAATGTGAGGGAATAAACATGTTTAAATTTGGGCTAGGACAAGATATTGGAATAGATTTAGGAACGGCAACAGTAATTGCATACGTTAAAGGAAAAGGTATTGTATTAAGAGAACCATCAGTTGTTGCTGTAGACAGTAACACGAAGGAAGTATTAGCAGTAGGACAAGAGGCAAGAAGAATGCTTCGGAAGAACACCTGGAAATATAATAGCAACAAGACCTTTAAGAGATGGTGTAATTTCAGATTATACTGTAACAGAAAAAATGTTAAAACATTTCATTAATAAAATATGTGGTAAATTTATATTTGCACCAAGAATTATGATATGTATACCTTCACAAGTTACAGAAGTAGAGAAAAAAGCTGTAATAGATGCTGCTTCACAAGCAGGAGCAAGAAAAGTATATTTAATTGAAGAACCGATAGCTGCTGCAATAGGAGCAGGAATTGATATATCAAAACCATGTGGAAATATGGTAGTAGACATTGGAGGTGGAACAACTGATATTGCAGTTATTTCACTTGGAGGATCAGTTGTAAGTACATCATTAAAAATTGCAGGAGACAAATTTGATGAATACATTGTTAAATATATAAAGAAAAAACATAATGTTATTATAGGAGAAAGAACAGCAGAAGATTTAAAAGTAAATATAGGATGTGTATTTCCAAAAATTCAAGATGCTGAAATGGAAATTAGAGGAAGAGATTTAAGCACAGGGCTACCAAAAACATTAACTATATATTCTAGCGAAATGCTAGAAGCATTAATTGAACCTGCTATGATGATAGTAGATGCTGTTCATTCAGTATTAGAAAGGACACCACCAGAATTAGCAGCAGATATTAGTGATAAGGGAATTTACATGACAGGTGGAGGATGCTTAGTAGATGGATTAGATAAGTTATTGCAAGAAAAAACAGGAATTAATGTTATGATAGCACAAGATACTGTATCATGTGTAGCACTTGGAACAGGAAAAGCATTAGACAATTTAGATGCTTTAGAAGGAAAAAGATAAATTATGAAAAAAGTAGCATTTATAACACTGGGATGTAAAGTTAATCAATATGAAACTAATGCAATGACACAAAAATTCCTAGAAAATGGATATGAAATAGTAGACCATAACCAAAAAGCAGATATATATATAGTAAATACATGTACAGTAACTAATATGTCTGATAGAAAATCAAGGCAAATGCTTAGGAGAGTTAAAGAATTAAACAAAGATGCAATTCTAATTGCATGTGGATGTTATGTGCAAGTTGCAAGAGAGGAATTAAAACAAGTAGAAGAGATTGACTTAATTTTAGGAAATAATGAAAAAAAAGATATATTAAAATTCATACAAAACTACGAAAAAGAAAAAACAAAACAAATTGAAATTGAAGATGTAATGCAAAAAAAAGAATTTGTTGATTTAGGACAAGTTACATATACTGAAAAAACAAGAGCTGTAATAAAAGTACAAGATGGATGCGATAGATTTTGTTCTTATTGCATTATTCCTTATGCACGTGGAAGAGTTAGAAGTAGAAAGCCGGAAAGCATTTTATTAGAGATAGATAAAATTGCAAAAGAAGGAATAAAAGAAGTGGTTATAACAGGAATTCATGTAGCATCTTATGGAAAAGATTTCAACAATTCTTATAAATTAATTGACTTATTAGAAGAAATTCAAAAAATAGAAGGAATTGAAAGAATTAGATTAGGATCCATTGAACCTTTACTTATAGATGAGGAATTTATAAAAAGGCTAATAAAATTGAAAAAAGTATGCCATCATTTTCATTTATCGCTACAAAGTGGATGTGATGAAACTCTTAAAAGAATGAATAGAAGATACACAATAGAACAATTTAAAAATATTGTAAATATATTAAGAAAAAATTATGAAGATGTTATATTAACAACAGATATAATTGTGGGTTTTCCAGGAGAGACAGAAGAAGAATTTAATAAAACATATGAATTTCTAAAAGAAATAAAATTTTATAAAATGCATATATTTAAATACTCTCCTAGAAAAGGAACAAAAGCGGCTGAAATGAAACACCAAATTGATGGAAATATAAAAGAAAAAAGAAGCAAAAAGTTAATAGAATTATCAAATAAAAATCAATTAGAATACCATAAGAAATACATAGGAAAACAGGTTGAAGTTTTATGGGAAGAAAAAAAAGATGGAACATATAAAGGACATACAAAAAATTACATTTTAGTATGTAGTTCAAATAAAAAAAATTCAACAATAGTAGAAAACCAAATTAGTAATGTTACATGTATAAAAGCAAAAATGGATTGTATATTAGTATAGATGTAATATAAATGTAACAATTATGTAACGAAAACTTAATAAGAAAAAAACCAAAATTACTTGATTATAACAAAAAAATATAGTATAAATAACCTAAGAAAATGATATATAAAATACAAAGGAGGAAGAAAAATGGCAGACTTAGGTGAAGAAAATAAAGTATCAGGAGTATTTGGTGGAGTTGAATTTGGTTCTACAGAAAGTGAAAAAGAAGGTAATGTACAAACATTTCAAAATGCAGGGACAATAAGAAATGAACAACTACCAGTAAAAAGAGGATTTTGGAGTAAATTTAAAGCATTCTGGTTACAAGAAATTGATTGGAACAAAGAAATAAAAGTAGAATTAACACCATATCAACAAAAAGTTGAAGATGAAATAAACGAATTTTTACACCAAGAAATCACTTGGGAAAGTGTACATAACTTCTTATTTCAAGAAATTAAATTTGGAAGAAAAAATAAAGAAACTTTATAATGCTTTTAAAAGTATTAATTGACAATGATATAAATACAGTATTTAGTAACAGATAAAATATATTTTATACAAAAGTATAGCACAATAAAAAAATATGTGTTATACTTTTTATGTTGTACAAATAAAAAACAGGAGGATAATATATGGCAAAAAATAAAACGATATTTGTTTGTAGTGAATGTGGAAATGAATCAAGTAAATGGCTAGGAAAATGTCCAGCATGTAACAGTTGGAATAGTTTTTATGAACAAAAAATAGTAGAAACAAAAAGTAAAGAGAAATTAGAAAAATCTGTAACTACACCACAGAAGTTAAATTCTTATGAAGCCAAAGAACAACTTAGAATACCAACAGGTTTTGGAGAATTAGACAGAGTATTGGGAGGCGGATTAGTAAAAGGATCTTTAATATTATTAGGAGGAGAGCCTGGAATTGGTAAATCAACTCTTATTTTACAAATTTGCGATAAAGTAAAAGGAGAAGGTAAAGTTTTATATGTATCTGGAGAAGAATCAGCAGAACAAATAAAACTAAGGGCAGATAGATTAGGGATTAAAAATGAAAATATTCTATTTTTAGGTGAAACAGATATTGATATTGTAAACCAAGCAATTATAAATTTGAATCCAAAATTAGTAATTATAGATTCAATACAAACTATGTATTCTGATGAAATTACCGCGGCGGCTGGAAGCGTAAGCCAAGTAAGAGAAATTACACGGACAAGTAATGAGAGTATGTAAATCAAAAGCAATTACAACTATTATTATAGGGCATGTAACAAAAGAAGGAAATATAGCAGGGCCAAGAGTTTTAGAACATATGGTTGATACTGTTTTATATTTAGAAGGAGAAAGATATTTTTCTTATAGAATATTAAGAGGAGTAAAAAATAGATTTGGTTCAACAAATGAAATTGGAATGTTTGAAATGCAAGAAAAAGGAATGTGTGAAATTACTGATCCATCTGATATATTAATATCAGAAAGAGAAAACAATCCTGCTGGATCTTGCATTGTGTCTAGTATGGAGGGAACAAGACCAATTTTAGTAGAATTACAGGCTTTAACATCGCAAACAATATTTGGATATCCAAAAAGAACAGCAAATGGAATAGATTATAATAGATTAGCATTATTAATTGCAGTATTAGAAAAAAAAGCAGGATTAATTCTTGGTTCACAAGATGTTTATTTAAATGTAGTAGGAGGGCTTAAAATTAATGAACCATCTATAGATTTAGGAATTATGGTAGTTACAGCATCAAGCTTTAAAAATATAGCTATTCCAAAAGATATGATTATAATAGGAGAAGTTGGTTTAACAGGAGAAGTAAGAAGAATAAACTTAATTGAAAAAAGACTAAAAGAAGCAGAAAAATTAGGATTTAAGAGCTGTATTATTCCAGAAAGTAACAAAAAAGACTTGAAAGATAATTATAAATTAGATATAATAGGCGTTAGAGATATAAATGAAGCAATGAAAAAATTAGGAATAAAGTAAAAATGTATAAAAAACAATAAGAAAGGAGAAAAGGTTTGAGAATAGGCAAAGAAGATAATATAACCGAAATACTAAAGCTTATTGCACCAGGGACTCCAATACGAGATGGATTAGAAAATATACTGAGATCAAGAACAGGTGCCTTATTATTAATAACAGACAATAATGAAGTATTAAAAGAAGTTGTAGATGGGGGATTTACTATAAATGAAGACTACACATCTTCAAAATTATACGAACTTGCAAAAATGGATGGAGCAATTGTTCTAAGTGGAGACTTAAAAAAAATATTATATGCTAATGCTCAATTAATACCATCTTATGAAATTGCAACACTAGAAACAGGAACAAGGCATAGAACAGCTGAAAGAACAGCAAAACAAACAGGAGAATTAGTTATAAGTATTTCACAAAGAAGAAATATTATAACCATATTTAAAGGAAATGACAGATATATACTAGAAAATGCTGATGTAGTGTTAAGCAAAGCCAATCAAGCAATACAAACACTTGAAAAATATAAAAAAGTATTTGATAATAAATTAAATATTTTAAATGAATATGAATTTAATGATATTGTAACACTAGAAAATGTTATAGTATCAATTCAAAGAGCAGAAATGGTAATGAGAATTGTAGAAGAAATTCAAAGGCAAATATATGAACTCGGAAATGATGGAAGACTTGTAAAAATGCAATTAGAAGAATTGATTGGTGGACTTGAAAAAGAAGAAAGTCTAATTATAAAAGATTATATGGTACCATCAAAAAAGACAAAAACACCTGAAAAAATAATAAAAAGTTTAGAAGAGCTAGAATATGAGGAGTTATCTAAAGAAGATGTAATTGCAAAACTATTAGGATATGAAAATTTTGACAATTATGATGAAGTTGCTGTATATACAAAAGGATATAGAATTTTAAATAAAATACCAAGAATGCCATCAAATATAGTAGAAAATCTTGTGGGATCTTTTAAATCATTCCAGCATATACTTGCAGCAGATATTGAAAGCTTAGATGAAGTAGATGGAATTGGAGAAGTAAGAGCTAGAACAATAAAACAATCTTTAAGAAGGATGCAAGAACAATTTATTTTTGATAATTTGATTTAAATATATGGTAAAATATATATTTAAACATAACAGATTTATTAATTTTTTTATAAATAATATATTAAAAAATATATAAAATTTTGAATTATACAACTATTATAAAAGAAAGGATGAAAAACAATGGAAAAAATAAAAAATATTATATGGATTATAGCTTTAATTTTAATTATTATATTAATAGGGGGAGTAGCATATGGATATTATAAAAAAGCAACCATGGAGGAGAAAAATCCAATAGCAACTATGGAAGTAGAAAATTTTGGAACAATAAAAATAGAATTATACCCAAGAATAGCACCTCAAACAGTTGCAAACTTTATTGCTCTTGCAAATAGAGGATTTTATGATGGGCAAACATTTCATAGAGTTGTAAAAGACTTTATGATTCAAGGTGGAGACAAAGAAGGAACAGGACAAGGGTCAGCAAGTCTTTCAGATTTAAAAGATGGTGGAGAAGATACAGCATACTCTATAAAAGGAGAATTTATAGCAAATGGTGTAGACAATAAACTAAAATTTGAAGAAGGAGTTATTGGAATGGCAAGAAGTGACTATACGCAATATTCATCATCTTTAAAAGAAGAATCCTATAATTCAGGAAGTTCTCAATTTTTTATTATGACAAAAGATAACACTTCATTAAATGGATATTATACATCATTTGGAAAAGTTATAGAAGGAATGGATGTAGTTCATAATATAGAACAAGTGGAAGTTAAAGCAGCTGATGATAGCGAAGAAACAGGAAATACAGAAGTTAGTACACCAGTAAATACAGTAAAGATTACTTCAATAAAAGTAGATACAAATGGAGTTGATTATGGATTACCAGAAACATTAACACCTTTTGATTATATGACATGGATGTATAAACAATATGGACTAGATCCAAATAGTTTAACTGCACAATAATTTTATTTGCTCTTTTATGAGACACTTACAAGTAAGGTATTTTATTACTTTAAGAGATAAAATATAATTATATAGTAATTAAGTTTTAGAAAATTTTAATAAAGTAGTTGACAAATGGGGTAGAAATTAGTTATAATATTAAATGTGCTCACGATTAAGTGCACATTAACAATGGTGGATGTAGCGTAGTTGGTTAACGCGCCAGTTTGTGGCACTGGAGACCGTGGGTTCGAGTCCCATCTTC
>CANQVM010000014.1 GCA_947627265.1 uncultured Clostridia bacterium
TAAATATTAAGCTTAAAATCTATAAATTCATTTTCTATTTCATTGTTTATATAATCAATAATAATACTATCTTCCAACATAAAATACCTCCCATTTGTTCAATTATTTTTGAATAAGTTGTTAATTCAAATTTTTTATTAGCCTCTTTTCTTGTTTTCTCTGAACTTTTGATATAATAATTTTCAGTTGTCTCTATATTGCTATGACCTAAAATTGTTGCAATATCTTTTATTTTAACGCCATAATATAAACTCTTTGTAGCATAACTTCCTCTTAAATCGTAAAATCTGCAATTACTTATTCCAAGTTCTTTATGTATAATTTTATATGGATATTTAATAATATCTGTTCCAGCGTATGTTCCATCTTTTCTTGTAAATACCATATCAACATTATTTTTTCTTTTATATTTACTTTCAATTATTTTATATTCAACTATTTTCCCGTATTTATTTTTTCTAAATAATATTTTTTATATTTCTTACCATATTGTTTTCTTAATATCTTTTGTTTTTTCTTATAGTTATACAATGCTTTATATAAAGTATCACATATATAAACTTCTCTACAACTTCCTTCTGTTTTGGTTGTGCCTAAATACCATCTACCATCGTTATCTTTTAACTTTGCATATACTGTTTTAGATATTCTTATTATTCTTTTCTCTAAATCAATATCATCCCATGTTAAAGCAAATACTTCTCCCGTTCTCATTCCTGTATAACACGCTGTTAAAAAGGCATAGGTAAATGTATCATTTTTCTTGAATCTTGTTAAGATTTTATCAATTTCATCTTGTGAATAAATATGTTTTACATTGTTTTTTTTAGTTCAAATGATAGCACTCTTGGAATTTGTAAATCTCCTGCTGGATTACCTTTTATAAATCCAAAATAATTAGCTGCATCTCTTAATGAACTCTTTATAACTTTTTGATAATTTCTTAAAGATTCTTTTGAATTTGATTTTTGATATAACTTTAATAAAGCTTGATTCAATATATATGGAGTCAGAGCACATAATTTATATTTTCCAAGTTCTTTCTTTATTGTTTCAAATGTTTCTGAATATCTTTTAGCTGTCGAATATTTATAATTTATTTCAAAGTATTCTTTCATCCAATAATCTAGATAATCTGAATAGGACATTTGAGATTCTTTAGGATTTATTTCTCCATTTATATAATTGTTATATGCTTTTAATCCATATTCATATGCTTCACTTTGTGTTCTAAATCCCGATTTTGAAATTCTTGTTCTTTTGTTATTTACTTTTGCCCCTTCGAAAAAATATTCATATACTTTTCCTCTTTTTCTAACATTAATTCTAGCCATTTTTCAACCTCCTATAAAACATTTTTGATTTTTTATACCATCTTTAGTTATAACATAAAAAAGAAGTGTCATCCAAATTCCTTTTGGATACACTCCTTATTTTTCAATAGTTTTCAGTTATATTTTTATAATTTAGATGACAAATTGATTTTTGACACCTATTTTTTAAATTGTTGAAATTCTTGTAATAAGCTATTTAAGCATTCTTCCCGCAACAATTCTTATACTTTTTGCCCGAACCACAAGGACAAGGATCATTTCTTCCTACTTTTGGTTCCTCATTTTTTACAGTTCTATTTACATCAGTTCCAATTTTTGAACCTCCATCAACACTATGAATAGCTTCTAAAGCTTCACCTGTTATTTTAACAGTTTCTTGTCTTCTTACTTCTCCTTGTTGTCTAATATGCATTAAGATTTTTGTTACATCAAATTTGATATCATTTATCATTTCTTCAAACATATTAGAACCTTCTAAACGATATTGATCAACTGGATCTTTTTGTCCATAAGCTCTAAGTCCAATACCGTTTTTTAATTCATCCATGCTATCGATGTGATTCATCCATTTTTCATCAACGACTTTTAGCATAACAACTCTTTCAAGTTCTCTCATTTGTTCAGTAGTTATTTCTTCCTCTTTTTTATTATATATATCAAATGCTCTGTTTTTTAATTCTTCTGAAATTTTTTCTGGTTCTCTTTCATGTTCTTTGATATAATTTATCATATCAATTCCAAATACATTTATAATTTCATTATTTAAAGATTCTATGTTTAACTCTTGCGTTTCTACTTCAACAAACATTAGAGGTAAATTGTCTGCAACAAATTCTATCATAGAAACAATACTATCGTGAATATTTTCTCCATCTAGTACTTGTCTTCTTTGTTTATATATAATTTCTCTTTGTGCATTCATTACATCATCATATTTTAATACATTTTTACGAATACTAAAGTTTCTCCCCTCTACCTTCTTTTGAGCATTTTCTACTGCATTTGAAATTATTCTAGATTCTATTGGCATATTTTCATCTGCACCTAATGTGTTGTATACTTTTGTGATTGTGTCACCGCCAAAGATTTTCATTAAATCATCATCTAATCCTATATAGAATTTTGATTCACCAATATCCCCTTGACGTCCAGAACGACCCCTTAACTGATTATCAATTCTTCTTGATTCATGTCTTTCAGTACCAACTATTTTTAAACCACCAGCATCAATTACTTTTTGTTTTTCTTCTTGAATTTGTTCTTCATATTTTTGAACTAATTTTTTAAATTCTTCTCTAGCATTTAAAATGTCTTTATCATCTGTTTCATAATATGTGTTTGCTTCTTCAATCAGTTCTTTTGAAACTTTATTTTTTCTCATTTCTTCTTTAGCTAAAAATTCGCTATTTCCACCAAGCATTATATCAGTACCACGACCAGCCATATTTGTTGCGATAGTAACTGCACCAAATTTTCCTGCCTGTGCTACAATCTCTGCTTCTTTTTCATGGTATTTAGCATTTAATACTTCATGCTTAATTCCTTCTTTTTTCAACAATTTAGAAAGCTTTTCTGATTTTTCTATAGATACTGTACCAACTAAAACAGGTTGTCCTTTTGCGTGGCTTTCTTTAATGGTTTCTACAATTGCTTTAAATTTTGCATTTTCATTTTTATAAATAACATCATTTGTATCTTTACGAATCATTGGTTTATTTGTAGGAATCGCTACAACATCCAAATTGTAAATTTCTTGGAATTCTGCTTCCTCTGTCATGGCAGTACCTGTCATACCTGATAATTTTCCATACATTCTAAATAGATTTTGAAAAGTAATTGTTGCTAATGTTTTAGATTCATCTGCTATTTTTACATGCTCTTTTGCTTCGATTGCTTGATGTAATCCATTATTATATCTTCTTCCATACATAATACGTCCTGTGAATTCATCAACAATTAAAACTTCTCCATCTTTTACAATATAATCAATATCTTTTTTCATAATACCATGTGCACGTAATGCTTGGTTTACATGGTGAACTAATGTTGAATTTTCTAAATCGTTAAAGTTTTCTAATCCAAAAGCATCTTCTGCTTTTTTTATTCCTTTTTGTGTTAATGATGCAGATTTTGCTTTTAAATCTACAATGTAATCATATTTTTCATTATCTTCTGCTTGGTTAAAATCTTTTACATCTTCTTCTACAATAACTTTAGGCGTTAATTTTGAAACAAAGTTGTCAGCTTTTTTGTATAAATCAGAAGATTCATTAGATCGACCAGATATAATTAATGGAGTACGAGCTTCATCAATTAAAATACTATCTATTTCATCAATAATGGCATAATGTAATCCTCTCTGAACTAATTGATCTTTATAAATTACCATATTATCTCTTAAATAATCGAATCCAAACTCATTATTAGTTCCATAAGTAATATCTGCATTATAAGCTTCTTGTTTTTCTTTTGGCTCCATACCTGCAATTACAAGTCCGACAGAAAGACCTAAGAACTTATATAATTTTCCCATCCATTCACTATCTCTTTTTGCTAGATAATCATTAACTGTAATAACATGAACTCCTTTTCCTTCTAATGCATTTAAATATACTGGAAGTGTTGCAACTAATGTTTTACCTTCACCTGTTTTCATTTCGGCAATTCTACCTTGATGTAAAATAATACCACCTATTAATTGTACATCAAAATGTCTCATTCCTAAAACCCTTTTAGATGCTTCTCTTACAACTGCAAATGCTTCTGGTAAGATATCATCTAAAGTTTTTCCTTTTGCTAATTGATTTTTAAAATAACCTGTTTTTTCTCTTAATTGAGAATCTTTTAGTTTGGAGATTTCTTTTTCTAATGCATTAATTTTATCTATTAATGGTTGTACTCTTTTTACTTCTTTTTCGCTATAAGATTTAAATATTTTGTTTAAAATACTCATTTTGTATTCAATCCTTCCCTAGTTAAATTTATACCTTGTGTTACTATATCACTAAAATTTATTTTTCGCAAGATATTTATAAAAAAAAGTACTTATAATTCATATTTTATAAAAAATTACATACATTTTAGTAATATATTTTGCTAAAAAGTGAGGAATTATAATGTTTATATATAATGTTAAGATTAATGGCAGTAAATTATTTAAAATAATATTTATTTCTATGGTTATTATTATTATTTTAATTATTGGTGTTGTAATATATAAAATATTTGGCGGAGCTACCTCTTCAGAAGATACTTTATCTTGTTTACCTAAGAATAAAGTTAATGTTATAGAAGATAATAATTATTCTAATGTTTTAAAAGCAGTTCATGAAAATATTAATGATTATATAGGTACAAAAATAAAATTTTCTGGATATGTGTATAGAGTTTCAGATTTAAAAGAAAACCAATTTATTTTGGCTAGAGATATGATTATTTCTTCTGATTTTCAAAGTGTAATTATTGGTTTTTTATGTGAATGTGATAATGCAAAAAATTTTGAAGACAATACCTGGGTTGAAATAACTGGCGAAATTATAAAAGGAAATTATCATGGAGATATGCCAATTGTAAAAGTAACTAAAATTAATAAAACTGATAAACCGAACGATGAGTATGTATATCCTCCTGATGAAAGTTATATACCAACAGCAGGACTCGTGTAAAAATACATAAAAAATCTATTTAAACTTGTGAAAATAACCTTACAAAAATGTGAAGAGAAAAATTTAAATTATATATCTATTACAGATTATTGCAAAAAATATTGGAGAAGAAAACTTGAAAAGAATTCTTCTCCAATATTTATTTGCATCTATACAATGCTAACTCGGTTGCTTGGGCTATTGCTTCATTTCTAGAAAAATCTGGTCCTAGTAGTTCTTCAATGCGGAAAATTCCTTTTCTTTTTAGATAATTATCAAGATTACTTTCTTTAATTATCTTGATGTCTTCAGAAGGAATCATCCAACCAGCGCTTTTTCCATAAAGATACCTTTGAGATTTTGCTTCAAATATGCAAATTACTTGCACATTGAAGAAGATATCTTCGAAACTTTCTATTCCAGCTTCACAACTTACATAGAAATCACAATTTTGCATTTTCTTCTTTATATTGTCTACTCTGTTTCGAGCTCCAATATATGTTTCAGAATTAAAAGGTTGATCTGAAACGCCTGAGTTTGTAGAACTAGAATATACTAGAATTTCTGTTTCTGCTACTTGGAAAAACCGAGAAAAGGCTTTTTTTATGCCTTGTATTTTTTCACTAGAACTTGTTGCAATTGCAATTTTCATGATATCCTCTCCTTTAAAAAAATAGAACTTTAGCCTACATATTTATTATACCATATTTTTACTGTTTTTTCAATTATTTAAAAGTTATGTTCCATCATAACGGTCACGACCGCCAATTGCGATTAAGTTCTTTATAAGGTATAAAAACAGCATTTTTCTCTGTTAATTCCTTTTCATCGAATAAACGTAATAACTTTTTATCAACATCAATTATATACTCTTTATCATCTACATTTAAAATTAAACATCTAATATATCTTGTGTCTTCATCTACTTTTCCATCTAATCTCTTCCATACTTTTTTTCTTGATTCAGGTCCTAATTTAATATCTACAATTTCTTTCATATATTCGAATAATCCTTGTGAATCAATATTATACTTTTCATTTAATATTTGTATTGCATACTTTAAAAAAATAATATCATCAGGATCTTCTGATTGATTATTATCTTCATTATCTTCTTCATTATCAATAGTTAAATTATTTATTTCAGATTTGATTTTTTTAATAGCATGTTTACTCCTACCTTCATTATAGTTATTAAGTGCATATTTGAATTTACCCTTATCATCATCTAAAATATTAATTCCCTCTAAGGTTAAGCCTGTTTTTATTCTTGTAAGATCCTTTATATTATTAAAGTCATCTATATCTAGAGTTATACTATATTCACTACATGTTAATCCTACAAAATAGTGTGTAAGCTCTTTGTCCCATAAAATACAGATATTATAACTTTCATCATTTTTAAATAATTCTCTAAGAGATTCAGCAAGATATCTAGATACTTCATAACAAACTCTTCTATTATGAGTTTCTCTATTTTTTTCCCAATCTATATCTACATCTTTGCCATACCAATCTGGTAATGCAAATGTTTCATTATCAATCTTTTGCATATAAGATAAAATATTGTCATCATATGTGTATTGTTTACACAATTTATCAAAAACATATAAAATTTTATCTTCATTGCTTAATAAATTATTAGTAGATAATTTTTGGATAAATTCTAGTTGTTCTTTAGACAATTTCCATTCAGCTGTATCATAAATTATATCTTCATCCAAATTTTCCTCATTATTTGACTTTTCTTTCGGATTTAAAATAATTTTAGGCTTTCTTTTAGATGATAAACTAGCTAGTTCTTTCAATTTCAAAAGTTCGGCAATATTTGTGCTCATTTTATTTACTCCTTACATAATTATTTTATTTATAATATATAAAATTATCCTCCAAAATATGGATATTCGTTTTCTTCTGGATTTAATATGAAAATTTTCTTATCTAAATTTTGTAAATTAATTGGATTCAATGTTTTATCAACACTATCTAATAAATAAGTTTTAGAATCATAATTAAAAAATAAACATCTTGAATATCTTTTTTCGGAACTTTCTTTAACTTCTTTCCATATTTTTTCTATTTCAATTTCTTCATTTTCAATTATAGATCTCATGTATTCACAAAATCCCTGTGAATCAATATTATATTTATTTAATATTTCTATAATTCGATTAAAATATTTAATCGTATCCTTATCTTTTAAATCTCGTTTTGCATCTTCAACTTCTTTTAATTCGATTGGTCTATCTTTATTAAATTTATCAAGAGCATTTTGAAATTTTCTAAAATTATCTCTTAATATTTTTATTCCTTTAATGGTTAATCCCAATTTCAATCTTGTAAGATCTTTTATACTATTAAAATCATCTAAATCTAAAATAATACTGCATTCTTCTCCTGTTAGTCCAACTACATAATGTAGATTTTCTTTATCTCCTACCATAAAAGCTTCTATGTTATTATTTCCATCTAATAATTGATTTATTGCCTTTGCATAAAATCTAGCAAACTCATAGCATACTCTTCTATTATGTTTTTTTCGATTTTCTAGCCACCTTTCATCGACTATTCTCCCATACCAATCTACTGCTATATATTTTATATTATTAATATCACTTAAGTCTTTTTTAAAAAAGTATAATACATTGTCATCATATATATAATTTAAGCATATAAAATTGTAAAGACTCAAAACTTTTTCTTCAAAGTTAAGTTTCTTATCATTTAATAATGTTTTTACCATATTTTGAATTTTTTCATCTAATTCCCATTTTACTTGGTCATATTCAATCCACTCATCTGTAAGTTGTCTATTAGGTTCTAATATTATTTTATAGTCTCCATCTATCAATTGATTTACTTCATTATAAAAATTTTTAATATATTTATCTTGCATTCAAAGTTCCTCCATATTAATTTTTATATTATACTCTTAATTTTATTTGTTAAATAAATCATTGCCGGTAAATTTTATATTTGATAATTACATTCTCATCATCAGCTTTTATTTTTCCTCTATTTAATAAATCATAAAACATATCTGGAGATATTAATTTTTTATATACATCTTCTAATTGTCCTTGTTTTACTCCAACATCTTGCAAAACTTTTAAAGCATTTAATTTACTAATTTTAAAGAAAAATGCTTCATCTTTTAGATATTCTTTAATCTTCGCATTTTTTTCATAATTTTTATTTCTATCTTTTAATAAATTCAACATAGCTTCATTCATTACATCTATAACTTTAAATTCATTCACTATAATATTCCTCCTTGATGAGCAATTATTAAAATTAAATATTAATTCATATTAGATTACAAAAATTGATAATTTAAAAACAAAGTAATGCTTTTTATGTATACTGACCATCTATTTCCTTTAAAATAACATCATGAGCGCTACCTTCTGAAATACTAACATCAGAAACAAGTGTTAATCTTGCTTTTTCATGAAATTCTGGGATTGTAATACTTCCGCAATTACACATAGTAGATTTTATTTTAGCAACTGTAATGGATAAATTATCTTTTAATTTACCTGCATATGGAATATAAGAGTCTACTCCTTCTTCAAAAGAAAGCTTACTCTCTCCTCCCATATCATACCTTTGCCAGTTTCTAGCCCTATTTGATCCTTCTCCCCAATATTCTTTTACATAATTGTTTCCTTTTTTTACAACTCTTGTTGGGCTTTCATCAAATCTTGCAAAATATCTTCCCATCATAACAAAATCTGCTCCTAAAGCTAATGCAATTGTTATATGATGATCATGTACTATTCCACCATCAGAGCAAATTGGAATATAAATTCCTGTTTTTTCAAAGTATTCATCACGAGCTTCTACTACATCTATTAATGCAGAGGCTTGTCCACGACCAATTCCTTTTGTCTCACGAGTTATGCAAATAGAACCTCCGCCTACACCTACTTTAATAAAATCTGCTCCTGCCTCTGCTAAATATAAAAATCCTTCTTTATCTATAACATTTCCTGCTCCAATTTTTACGCTATCACCATATTTTTTTCTAACATAATCAATTGTATTTTTTTGCCAAATTGAATATCCATCAGAAGAATCCATACAAATTATATCTACCCCTGCCTCTACAAGTGCAGGGATTCTTTCTTCATAATCTCTTGTATTTATACCCGCTCCTACAATATATCTTTTATTTTCATCTAATAGTGATTCTGGATTATTTTTTCTATCCTCATAATCTTTTCTAAATACTAAATATTTTAATCTTTCTTCTTCATCTAAAATAGGTAAACATGCAATTTTATTTTGCCAAATAATATCATTTGCTTCTGATAAGCTTATCCCTTTTTTAGCCCATATAACTTTTGACTTTGGTGTCATAAAGTTGTCAATTGGTGCATTAAAATCATCCCTTGATATTCTGTAATCTTTATCAGTAACTAATCCAATAAATTTTCCTCTTGCTGTTCCATCTTCTGTTATAATTACAGTAGAATGACCTGTTTTTTTAACTAATTCTATAACTTCTTTTAGAGGTGTTCCAGATTTAACATTTGAATCACTTATAACAAATCCTGCTTTATGTTTTTTTACATGCTTTACCATAGCTGCTTGTGATTCTATTGATTGAGATCCATATATAAATGCTAAACCTCCTTCTCTAGCAAGTGCAATACCCATTTCTTCTCCTGATACTGATTGCATAATAGCAGATACCATTGGTACATTTGCATAGTACTTTGCTTCTTCTCCTTTTTTAAATTTTACAAGTGGTGTTTTTAAAGATACATTATTTGGTATACATCTTTCATCTGTTAAATTTGGTAATAATAAGAATTCATTAAATGTTCTTGAAATATCTTCTAATATTTTTGCCATATTTATCCCCCTATTCTTTATAATAAAAAATAAGATGCATTCACCCAAAGCATCTTATTCACTTCTTTAAATTATAATATAGATTTGCCTAAAAGTAAACCTTTTTATTTGAAATTTTATAAAAAATAACTATCTTTAAAGAAAGGTCGTATAATAATCCTCAATTGTATGACATAATTTCGGCACTACTAAAAATAGAAGTGGTTTAGGATGGACTTAGGAATTACTTTATTAACGAAGGTTATCTGGCAATCTTTTTCGCAATAAGTAAAGTGTAGGAATAATTTCTTTTACTTGTTTTTTTTGTCAACATGTGATAAAATAAAGCAAATTTTATTTCGGAGGTAAAAATAGTGAAGAATGAACTAATTTTAATATTAGATTTTGGAGGACAATATAATCAATTAATTGCAAGAAGAGTAAGAGAATGTAATGTATATTCTGAAGTAGTACCATTTAATATTTCTATTGAAAAAATTAAAGAAAAAAATCCAAAAGGAATTATTTTTACTGGTGGACCAGCAAGCGTATTTAGTAAAGATTCACCAAAATGTGCTGAAGAAATATTTAAATTAGGAATACCTGTACTTGGAATTTGTTATGGTATGCAACTTATGACTTATACTTTAGGTGGAAAAGTTGAAAAAGCTAATAAAAGAGAATATGGTACAACTAATGTAAAAATCGATAACTCCTCTTCCCTTTTTGAAGGTTTTGATGATGTAAATGAATTTTTAATGAGTCATACTGACTATGTAGAAGTTCTTCCAGAAGGGTTTATTAATATTGGCTCTACCACATCTTGTCCAAATGCTGCTATGGAAAATAGAAAAAAGAAACTATATGGAATTCAATTTCATCCAGAGGTTAATAATTCTGTAAATGGTACAAAAGTAATTGAAAACTTTTTATTTAATATTTGCAATTGTAGCGGAGACTGGGTTATCTCATCTTTTGTTGAAGATAGTATAAAGAAATTAAAAGAAAAGATTGGAAATAAAAAAGCTTTATGTGCTTTATCTGGTGGTGTTGATTCTTCTGTGGCTGCAGTTCTTTTAAGTAAAGCAATAGGTAAAAACTTAACTTGTATTTTCTTAGATCATGGTCTTCTTCGTAAAAACGAAGGAGATGAAGTTGAAGAAATATTTAAGAAACAATTTGATATCAATTTAATTCGTATAAATTGTAAAGATAGATTTTTAAATAAACTTGCAGGCGTGACAGATCCTGAGAAGAAAAGAAAAATCATAGGCGAAGAATTTATTAGAGTTTTTGAAGAAGAAGCCAAAAAAATAGGAACTGTAGATTTTCTTGTTCAAGGTACTATTTACCCTGATGTTATTGAAAGTGGTTTAGGAAAAAGCTCTGTTATTAAAAGTCATCATAATGTTGGAGGACTTCCAGACTATGTCGATTTTAAAGAAATAGTTGAACCTTTAAGAGACTTATTTAAAGATGAAGTTAGAAAAACTGGATTAGAACTATCTATTCCAGAAAATTTAGTATATAGACAACCTTTTCCTGGTCCAGGGTTGGCAATAAGAATAATTGGAGAGATTACTGATGATAAATTAACTATTTTAAAAAATGCTGATTCTATTTTTAGAGAAGAAATCGCAAATGCTAATTTGCACAAATCTATTAATCAATATTTCGCAGTATTAACTAATTTAAAATCAGTAGGCGTTATGGGCGATGAAAGAACTTACGATTATACTATAGCACTTCGTGCAGTTGAGACTACAGATTTTATGACAGGTGTTTGGAGTAAAATTCCTTATGAAATATTAGAGAAAGTTTCTTCTCGTATTGTAAATGAAGTAAGTCATGTTAATAGAGTAGTGTATGATATAACTTCTAAGCCACCAGCAACAATTGAATGGGAATAAAAATTCTTGTTAAAAGAAGGACATGGATTGATCCTTCTTTTTTATTTCTGCTATTTTTCTATTAACATTTAATTTATTTTTTATCAAATATTGTTTTAAATACGCCTTTATCAATTAAATTAGCAAATATATTTTTGAAAATAATTAAAATAATAGGTCCTATTAATAGTCCGAATAATTCCTATTATTTTAAAGCCGGTATACATTGCAATTAATGTAAAAATAGGATGAATTCCGATGTTTTTACTTACTAGTTTAGGTTCTAAAACTTGCCTTACTATAGACATAATAATTAATAAAACTATAATTGCAATTCCTAAGTTAATATCGCCATTGATTGCTGAAAAAACAGCCCACGGAATCATTACTGTACCAGATCCGAAGAATAGGAAGTGCATCTACAAAACCGATAAATAGAGCCATTAATAATGGATATTTTATATTAAAACCAATAAATGCTAAAATATATAATCCAATTAATGAAATAATAAATGAAATTAAAATAAGAGTAGCTTGAGCTTTTAAATATCCCCCTAAACTCTCAATTAAATCGTTTAAATGATTTTTTAATCTTTTTACCCATACTTTTGGCATATGATGCTCTATTTGATCTAAAATATATATTTTATCTACACAAATAAAATATAAAGCTACAATTGTAATACCTATACATATAGAAATATATGGTAGCCTTGTTACAAAATCAATTAATCCAGTTAAAGCATTTCTTAGCCAAGTTGATGCAGTTTCCAATAAATTTCCTGTTGAATTTTCAATAACTGATAAAATTTCATTAGATAAATGTATTTTGTCTAAATTAAAATGAGAAATAAAATTTTGAAATTGTATGTAGGCTTTATCAAAATAATTATTTAATCCTCGTAATAAACTAGATGATTCAGAAAATAATGTAATAATTAACCAAGATAAAGATCCTAATAATATAACTAAAACAATAATAAAAATTATAATTGAACTTGTTCTTCTTGTTAAATTCGTTTTTCTCATAATAAATTTAATAGAAGGCTCGATTATTAAAGATATAATGAAAGCTACTAGAAAAGGCATATAAAAAATAGATAATTTTAACGCAACAAATAAGCCTATTAATATAAATATTACAGATATAATTCTTTTTAAAACTCTTGTCCAATACGAAACATCAAAAATCATAGTTTCCCCCTAATTTTATTATATGCAAAAGAGCGGTATAATATCCGCTCTTTAATCGTATTATTTATATTTTTATTATATTACTACTCTGCATTTTTTGTTTCATTACAGTCACAAATGTTTTCAAATGTTAAACAAACTTGTTGTTTTCCTATTTCATTGTTATTTTGAGCTAAGTCACCTAATGTTAATATTCCTATTACTCTATTTTTGTCATCACATACAGGTAATCTTCTAATTTGATTTTGACCCATTTTAGATTGTGCATTAGTTATATCATCATCTTGTTTACAAGTGCATACATTTGTACTCATAATATCACTTACTGGAGTTTGATTTGTATCTTTATTGCAAGCTACACATCTTAATAATATATCTCTATCTGTTACAATTCCACATACAGAATTATTATTATCGCATACAGGTATACAACCAATGTGATTTTCTGACATTAATTTAGCAACTTCATGAATTTTTGTTTCTGGTTTTATACAGCACACATCATTACACATACATTCTTTTACTTTCATTTTGATTTACCACCTTTCAAAATTTATCTATATTATTTTTTGTAAAATAAAAAATAATATTCAAAAAAAGTTATGTAAAAATGTTAAAAAATAGAAAATATTTTGTTAATATTTTCTATTTTATATTTTTTTAATTTATTATGTTATAATGTCATTTTTTTCTATAACATTAAAGTTGTATAATAAATATTTTTAATTTATAAATTTAATATTTTTATAAAATTTATAAATTTTTAATTAAAAATCTTCATAAATATCCATATTGTTTCCAAATTCTCTTGGCATCATTGGAGGTCTTACTGGTCTGGGTCCACCACCTTGAAAAGGTGGCCTTCCATTAAAAAATGGAGGTCTACCTGGTCTAGGTTGTCTATTTTGTGAAAATACCGGTCTTCCAATTAATTCTCTAATAAGTAATATTCTAATTAAATCACTTAGATTATTATTTCTAAATTGTCTATTTTCTCCCCTATTTTCTGTTTCGCCATCTTTTATAGTTTTACTTTCTTTTGTGGTATTTCTTATTTCACTTCTATTATAATTTGTAGTTTCATTTGTTAAATTAATATTTAAATTTATTTCATTGTTTACCTCAATTGCAGAATATATTTCATCTGTCATTTCATCAATCATTTCTTTTGTAATTGGTGTTGTAACTCTTGAACACCTTTGTGTAACCATAGGATATATTATTTTATATATTTCTGGATAACATTCTTCTAGTTCTTCATTACCTACTTGACTATATTCTATATTATTATTTTGCATATTATTTATGTACATACTATTATTTATATTTGGATAACCTAAAATACCTCTTATATAATCATCAAAAGATTCATTGTTATACATATAAAAACCTCCTCATTTTTCTATATAATATGGAGTTTTTTGAAAATATGTGAATATTTTATAGTTTATTTACTAAGTTTTTAAACTGATTTCCCCTATCATAAGCATTTTTAAACATATCAAAGCTTGCACTTCCAGGAGAAAATAAAACAATTTGACCTGGTTTGGCATTTTTATTTGCTAAATTTATTGTTTCTTGTAATGTATCACACATATAAATTTTTATATCTTTTTTTTGATTTTCCATTTCTTGTTTTACAGCTTCAAAAATTTTTCCAGATGTTTGACCAATTAAAAGAAGTATTTTTACTTTTTCCAATATAGGCTTTGCAAGAGGTGTATAATCTAAATTTTTATCATATCCACCTGCAATTAATATTATTTCTTCATCAAATGCATTAATACCAGATATTGTTCTTGTTGGTGAAGAACTTGCAGAATCATTATACCATTTTACTCCATTTATTTCTTTTACAAATTCTAACCTATGTTCAACGCCATTAAATTTTTTTATAGTTTCTGTAGCTTTTTCTGTATCTACTAGTGTTTTAGTAGCTGCTAATGCAATTGAAACATTTTCGTAATTGTGAACTCCTTTTAATATTATATCTTTAGTATCTAAAATATGTTTTCTAATATTATCCCTACATTCTTTTATAATTTTTTCATCTACAATAAATCCATTTTCTAATTTTGTTTTACTACTAAAAAATTCTACTTGTGATATCGTTTCTTTGGCACAATTTCTTGTAATTTCATTATCATAATTTAATATAATTATATCGTTTTCATTTTGATATTTAAATATATTCTTTTTTGCATTAATATACTCTTGATAATCTTTATGTATATTTAAATGATTTGGTGTTATATTAGTAATTACACCTATATTTGGACTTATTTTCATATCCATTAGTTGAAAGCTACTTAATTCCAGAACAACAACATCATCTGGTTTTATTTCTGAAAGTTTTGTAAAAAGTGGTGTTCCAATATTACCACCTAAATAAGTATTATATCCATTTTCTTTTAATATAGTATATATTAAAGTAGATGTTGTGGTTTTTCCATCACTCCCTGTTATTCCTATTATTTTACAAGGGCACATTTTCATCATCATTTCAATTTCAGTTGTAACGATTGATCCTCTACTTTCTTCTTCTATTAATTCTTTTTTTGTTGGCATACAACTAGGTGATCGAAAGATAATATTAAAATTTTTTAATTTTTTTAAACAATTTTTCCCAAATGAAAAATCATATTTATATAACATTATTTTATCCATTATTTTATCTGGAATATCTTGTTGCTCTCTATCATCAAAAACAGTAACATTTGCTTTCCTTTGATACATATAATCCAAAAGTGGGATATTACTAACACCCAATCCAATAATTGCTATTTTTCTATAACGTATATATTCATCAAAATCTTCTAATTTTTTATTTATATATTCCATTTTAAATTTTATTCCTTTCTTGCTTTGCTCAAAAACACACATGAAAATGAAAACTTTGAGCTTATTTTTATAATTTTATTTTATTATATTAAATTTAAGTATATTTTTGTTTTTATTATTAAATTTTTTGGTATTATATAACAAATTATATGAAAAAACAAATTTATTAATGAATAATTTTAATTTTTTTGTTAATAATAAAAATATAATTTGAATGGAGGTGCTTTTCATGTCAGATAAAAATAATAAAGAAAATCAAAACAATAACAATAATAAAAACAATCAAAATAACAAAAATAATGAAAAACAAAACAATAATAACAATAGATAAATGAAAGAAAGATGTTAATATACTTTGTATTAACATCTTTCTTTCATTTAATATATTTATACGTTTTATAGTTTGAAAGCTGTGAATTTTAACAATAATTTTCAAAAGTCGACATTTTTTTTAAAAAGTATTGCAATTAAAAATAATTTATAATACAATGCAAGTGTAAATTATATGTATTTATTGATGCCTAAAAGGAGGAATTAATATGGCAAATTTTATTCGGAGTTTAAATTTCATTAGATGTTCGAATTCCATTGTCACTCTATCAGATGGATCAGTACTCTGCTGTGAAAATACCATTGAAGACATTAAAAATCAAATGTCTATTGGTGATGTAGTAGTATTGGATCTTACTAAAGAAAACAAAATGATTACGGTAAAAAATACCTTGATCATTAGCTGCGTGTCATCGGATTGATTAAGGTGGTGTCAAAAACATGGGAGTAATTTTTGCTCCCATTGTTTTTTATATATTGTAATAAAATTATATATTCATTTATTAGCATATTATTTTTACATTTTGTATTTTTCTCTTTCTTGATAATATGTATGTAATAATTTATGAGATCTATAGCCTCCAGGCTCTTCTAAATATTCTTCATAAATTTTCTTTAAAATTGGATTTTCATGAGATTTTCGGATCGTACTTTTTTCATCAATAGAATATAAACAGTCTGCTCTTAATTTCCTAATATCAACTTCTGAGCGTATTTTGGAATTTTTAATTGGTTGCCCTCCTCCCATTACACATCCGCCAGGACAAGCCATTATTTCTACAAACTGATAATCAGCTTTTCCAGATTTTATTTCTTCTAGTATTGTTTTGGCATTTGCTAAACCACTTGTAGCTACAATGTTTATATCTTTTTTATCAATATTTATTGTTGCTCTTTTTATTCCTTTTTCTCCTCTAATTTGTTCAAAATTAATTTTTTCTAAATCCTTTCCGGTTAATATATCTTGTGCTGTTCTAAGTGCTGCTTCCATAACACCTCCTGTTGTTCCAAATATAGCAGCTGCTCCTGTTGCTTCACCCATTGGATTATCAAAAATACTATCAGGTAATTTTTCAAATTTTATATTTGCTTGTTTAATCATTCTAGCAAGTTCTCTAGTTGTTATTACATTATCCACATCATAAAGTCCATTATTTTTCATTTCATTACGCTTAGCTTCAAATTTTTTAGCAACACATGGCATTATAGATACAACATAAATATTTTTAGGGTCAATGCCCTCTTTTTTAGCAAAATATGTTTTTATTAATGCTCCAAACATTTGATGTGGTGATTTACAAGTCGATAAATGTGGCAATAATTCAGGATAATTCATTTCAATATATTTTATCCATCCTGGACTACAAGATGTAATCATCGGCAAATTTTCGTTGCTTTTTAGTCTTTCTATAAATTCATTTGATTCTTCTACAATTGTAAAATCTGCACCAGTATTTGTATCAAATACTTTATCAAATCCTAGTCTTTTTATTGCTGTTATCATTTTGCCAGTTACATTTGTACCTATATCCATTCCAAATTCTTCTCCGAGTGCTACTCTAACAGCTGGAGCAGTTTGAGCAATAACATATGTATCTGGATCTTTTAATTTTAACAATACTTCATCATATGTTTCTTTTTCATGTAAAGCTCCTGTTGGACAACTTTGAATACATTGACCACAATTAGTACAATTAACATCATTTAAACTTTTATTTCCTACTGTTGATACACATGATTCAAATCCTCTATTTATACTATCTATTGCACCAATATTTTGAACATTTTTACAAGTTGCAATACATCTTCTACATAAAATGCATTTACTAAAGTCTCTAACAATAGATGGAGATTTATCATCTATTTCGTGTTTTATCATTTCTCCAGAAAATTCTATACCTCTAACATTATATTTTATAGCTAAAGATTGTAATTCACAATTTCCAGAACGGATACAAGTTAAACAATCTTTAGGATGATTTGATAAAATTAAATCTAACACAACACGCCTTGCTTCTATAATATCTGGAGTTTGTGTATGTACAACCATTCCATCTTCTACTTTTTGAATACATGAAGTAGCAAATCCTCTTTTTCCTTCCACCTCTACTATACACATTCTACAATCTCCAACTTCATTTATGTCTTTTAAAAAACATAATGTAGGTATATCTATTTGTGCCTGCTGTGCAGCCTGTAGAATTGTTATTCCTTTTTTTACTTTTACCTTTTGGTTATCTATGGTTATAGTAATTAAATCATCTTCCATAGTTATCCTCCTTCTAGTTTTCGTTTCTTTATAATAATAACTTGTATGTACTTTAATAATTGAAATAAAATGTAATATAATTAATTCCCAATTGCTTTAAATGGGCAAGTATTTATACATGTTCCACATTTAATACATTTGTCTTGGTTTATAATTCTCTTTTCTCTTGCATCTCCCTCTATAGCTTCTACAGGACAATGCTTTTGGCATAATCCACATCCCTTGCATTTTTCTTCATTGATGACTATTTTTGACATTGCCTTACATTCTAATGCTTTACATTCTTTTTTTATTGCATGATCATTAAATTCATCTCTAAAATGTTTTAGAGTGCTAAGAACTGGATTTGGTGCTGTTTGTCCTAATCCACAAACACTTGCTTTTTGGATGTTAAGTGCCAATTTTTCTAAACTGTGCAAATCATTTTCACATCCTTCTCCATTACATAATTTTTCTAATATTTCCAACATCCTTTTAGTACCAATTCTGCAAGGAGTGCATTTGCCACAGCTTTCACTTACTGTAAATTCTAAATAAAATTTTGCTAAAGATACCATACATTTTGTATCATCCATAACAATTAATCCACCAGATCCCATCATAGAACCTATTTCTTTTAATGATTCATAATCTATTGGTGTATCTAAATGCTCTTTTGGAATACAACCTCCTGATGGTCCACCTGTTTGGGCTGCTTTAAATTCTCTACCATTTGGTATTCCTCCTCCTATATCATAAACAATTTCACGAAGTGTTGTTCCCATAGGTACTTCTACTAACCCAATATTATTTACATTACCACCTAAAGCAAATACTTTTGTTCCTTTTGAATTTTTAGTTCCAATTGAAGAATACCACTTTGCACCATTTAAAATAATTTGAGCAATATTTGCATAAGTTTCGACATTATTAATTAATGTTGGTTTTCCCCATAATCCAGCATTTGCAGGAAAAGGTGGTTTTACTCTTGGTTGACCTCGTTTCCCTTCTATAGATTCTAATAATGCTGTTTCTTCTCCACATACAAATGCTCCTGCTCCTAATCGAATTTCAATATCAAAATCAAAATTTGTATTAAAAATGTTCTTTCCTAAAATTCCATATTCTCTAGCTTGTTTAATTGCAACTTTTAAACGTTCTACTGCAATTGGATATTCTGCTCTTACATATATAAATCCTTTATTAGCTCCAATACAATATCCCGCTATTGCCATTGCTTCTAAAACAGAATGAGGATCACCTTCTAAAATACTTCTATCCATAAATGCTCCTGGATCTCCTTCATCAGCATTACATACAACATATTTTGTGGTTCCCTCTGCTTTTTTTGCAAATTCCCACTTTTTCCCTGTAGGAAATCCTGCTCCACCTCTACCTCTTAATCCAGAATCATTTATAATATCTATAACATCATCTGGCTTCATTTGTGTTAACACTTTTTCTAATGCTTTGTATCCATCAAAAGCTAGATATTCATTTATTTCTTCTGGATTTATAACACCACAATTTTTAAGAGCAATTCTTTTTTGTTTTTTATAAAATGTCAGTTCATCTAAGCTATTTACAATTTTTCCATCAATATCTTTGCAAAGTAAACGTTCTACTCTTTTTGCTTCTATAATATGAGTTTGAATAATTTCTTCGCAATCGTTAGGAGTTACCATTGCATAAAAAGTGTCTTCTGGTCTGATAATTACAATAGGTCCTTTAGCACATAATCCAAAACATCCTGTTTTTATTACTCTTACATTTTTAATATTTTTTTCTTTTAGAATTTTTCTAAAATTATTTAAAATTTCAGCAGATTTTGAGGAAGTACATCCGAGTACCATGACATACTAATATATGTTTTTCTCTTGTATCTGCTTTTGTATTTACTCTTAAATCTAATTCTTTTCTTTTTTCTTCTCTAATCTTATGAAGTTCACTTAGTGTTTTCATTTTATCACTCCTTTTTTTTGAGACACTAGGAATGGCGGTTTAATGTCTCATTAATTCATCTAAAACTTGGTCTAATTTTTGTACTGTTGCTTTCCCATAAACTTCCCCATTTACTGTAAAAACAGGGGCTAATCCACATGCACCAACACATCTTGTTTGATCTATTGTAAATAATCCATCTTCTGTTGTTTGTCCTGGCTCTATTTTTAGTCTTTCTATTAATCTGTCCATTATTTTTTGTGAGCCTTTTACATAACAAGCTGTTCCTAAACATACGGATATTTTATTTTTTCCTTGTGGTTCTAATGAAAATCTTGAATAAAATGTAATAACTCCATAAATTTCTGCCATTGATATAGATAAAAATTCAGATAATTTTTGTTGTACATACATTGGAATATATCCATAATGTTCTTGAATTTCATTTAACATTTGTATTAAATTATCTTTTTCAGGTTTATAAATAGAAAACAATTCTGTTATAAATTTATCTTGATTGGTACCATCACAATTATAACATTCAGAATTTTTACACATAAAATTTCCTCCCTATAAATAATATATATTAAATTGTTATTTTAATTATATCAAAACAATATTTTTAATACAATAATTTTAAAAATTTTTATATTTTTTTGTCAATTTTTATATAATTATTGACAAAATTGATAAAAAATGTAAAAATATAAGTATAAAAATAAAAGGAGGGATTTTTAATGGAATATTCTAACTATATTCTACCAGTAGCATCTAAATATGGAACTATGTCAAGTACTTATTCATATCCTAGCTCATCAGTTTCTAATGATGTTGTTTCAGCTGTAGGAGCTGCTCTTGGTGCATTTCTAGGAATAATTATTGTAATTGGAATAGCTATTGTTATTCTTCAAATTGTTGCAAACTGGAAGCTATTTACAAAGGCCGGAGAAAAAGGATGGAAAGCTATTATACCATTCTATAATACTGCAATACTATACAAAATTTCTGGTATGTCACCATGGCTTGCTCTATTATATATAGGAATGTTTATACCAGTTATTAACATTTTTATTGGTATTGCATTTGCTGTATTAAACCTTTACCAACCTATTAACTTAGCTAAAGGATTCAATAAATCTACAGGATTTACCGTCGGAATGATTATGCTTCCATTTATATTCAACCTAATTTTAGGATTAGGAAGTTCTGAATATGTTGGATATAGTAACAATACTACAGCAACACCAAAAGTAGAAGAATAATTTTTATAATATTTGTAATATAAGAAAAGAGGATAATTTATTAATAATTATCCTCTTTTATATTAATTATGTATTTATTAATTTTATATGAAATTTATATATAATTTAGATTTTTATCTAATTCATATTTACTTTTCCAATTATATCTTCTAATTTTTCAATATTATACTTTTTCATATACTTTTCAATACCATTTATTGTATTTATACTTGTATAAGGGTCAATAAAATTACCTGCTCCAATAGATACTGCTTTAGCGCCTGCCAGCATAAATTCAATAGCATCATCTCCATTTATAATGCCTCCTATTCCTAAAATAGGAATATTTACGGCCTGAAATACTTGATATACCATTCTAACAGCAACAGGCTTAATTGCAGGTCCAGATAATCCTCCTGTATTATTTGCAAGTATAGGTCTTCTTTTATCAATATCTATTTTCATACCTAATAATGTATTAATTAGAGAAACTCCATCTGCTCCTCCATCTTCTGCTCCTTTAGCAATAGATGCAATATCTGTTACATTTGGTGTTAGTTTAACAATTAAAGGTTTATCTAATACACTTCTAACTTTTTTCGTAACTTCTTTTACTCCATCATAAGTATTACCAAAAGCCATACAACCTGCTTTAACATTTGGACAAGATAAATTTAATTCTACTCCATCAATATCTAAAGTATTTAGCATTTTACATAGTTCTACATATTCATCCACTGTACTTCCACATGCATTTACTATAATTGCAGTATCAAATTTTTTTAAAAATGGTAAATCATTTTGTGCAAAATATTCAACACCTGGATTTTGTAATCCTATACTGTTTAACATTCCACTTGCCGTTTCGCATACTCTAGGTGGCTTATTTCCGCTTTTAGGTTTTAAAGATGTACCTTTTGTTATAATCCCTCCTAATTTACTTAAATCAAAAAAGTCAGTATATTCTCTACCATATCCAAATGTTCCAGATGCTACTGTAACTGGATTTTTCATTTGAATTCCTGCAAAATTTATTTTTGTATTCATATTATTGAAATTCCTCCATTTCATTTTTTATCTTTTTATTTAGGCATTAATTTTTAAAATTTTGTATTTATATATTTTATATTACTAATGTTGTATATTATACAATTTAATATTTTTAAATTTCTACATCTTTTGCTTGAAATACTGGCCCGACCTTTGCATACATGCCAATATTCAGGATTTTCTATACTACTTTTTGCTGTTTTTACTGCACATCCCAAACAAACTCCCAATCCACATCCCATTCGTTCTTCTAAAGAAATTTGACATGGAATATTTTTTTCTATTGCTAAATTTCTTATTGCTTTTAACATTGGTAATGGTCCACAAGCATAAATACAATCTATCTTTTTATTTTCAATATCTTCTTTTAAAAACTCAATAGCAAATCCTTTTTTTCCATAAGTTCCATCATCTGTTGTAATTATTAATTTATCTGATACGTTTTTAAATTCTTCTTCTAAAACTACAAAGTCTTTGTTTCGAAATCCTAAATATGTATTTACATTTTTATTTGCAATTTTAGCACATTTAGATAATTCATATAATGGAAATACTCCAATTCCTCCTCCTATAATAGCTAAATTTTGATATTCTTCATACTTAAATGTTCCATGACCTAGAGGACCTATAATATCTATATCTTCTCCTATTTCTTTATAAGATAATATTTTTGTTCCTTCCCCTTTTATTTGAAAAATAAATTCTAGTATTCCTAATTTTTTATCCATGTTATAAATGCTAATTGGTCTTCTTAAAAAAGGTTCTGTCCCATTTGATACTCTAATTTCGATAAAATTTCCTGGTTTTGATTCTTTTGCAATTTCTGGTGCTTGCACACTAAATTTGTATATGTCAGGCTTTAATTGTTCTTTTTTTATTAATTTGGCTTTTTCTTGTTTTGCCATTTTTTTATTTCCTCCTATTTATTAATTATACTTCTTTTCAAGCATCGTTTTTACTATTCCTGCAAATCCTGCTATGATAATTCATTCTTCCATATTTTTTCCTATTGAATAAAACTATTTAATTCTTCTTTCATCCTTAAAGCCTCTGCTTTTGTAGCTTTTGAATACTCTTCTTCTTTAAATTGATTTTTCCATATATCAGATTTATAAGCACACATCAAACTTCTAGAAGCATTTACAATTCCACCCAAACCATTTTTATCAAATCCTAATGCTATATCACTTGCCTTTCCTCCTTGTGCTCCATAACCTGGAATTAAAAAATAAGTATGTGGTGCAATTTTTCTTATTTGAGATAATTGTTCAGGATATGTTGCTCCTATAACTGCAGCAACACTACTATATCCATATTTTCCTTGTAAATCTTCTCCCCACTTTTCTACTAATTCTGCTACTTGTGCATATACTTCTTTATTATTTTGTAATTTTAAATCTTGTAATTCTCCAGAAGAAGGATTAGAAGTTTTTACTAAAATAAAGATACCTTTTCCATATTTTTTGCAATCATCAATAAATGGTTTTATACAGTCAGTTCCCATGTAAGGATTGATTGTAACAAAATCAACATCATAAATTGCTTCTTCTTTTTCTCCTATTGGCGTTTTTCCTAAAAAAGCATTAGAATATCCGTGTAGCAGTTGAACCTATATCTCCTCTTTTAACATCTGCAATTACTATCATTCCTTTTTGTTTTGCATATCTGCAAGTTTCTTTAAATGCTTCCATTCCTGGAATTCCATACATTTCATAGAAAGCTATTTGAATCTTTGCTGCTGGAATAATTTCATATGTTGCATCAACCAAAGATTTATTAAATTCAATAATTGCCTTTCCCACTCCTTCTAAGGTTTTAGGATATTTTTCTGTTATACATTTTGGTAACATTTCATATCTTGGATCTAATCCTATTACTGTTGGATTGTTTTTTTGTTTTATTTTTTCAATTAAATTGTCTATCGCATTCATGTTATCTTTCCTTTCATTCTAAAGTATATATTTTATTTTGTTTTTGCTTTTGCTTCATATACTATTCTTCCATTTACAATAGTATATTTTACTTTTCCTTTTAATTCTTTACCAATAAATGGACTATTTTTTGATTTTGATACAATCATTTCTTCTGTATAAATATATTTTTCATTTGGATCAAAAACAGTGATATCTGCAATTTTTCCTTCTTCTATTGTTCCTCTATCAATTTTTAATAACTGAGCTGGATTATAAGAAGTTACTTTAACTAGTTCCAAATAGGTTAAAGCTCCTGTGTCAATTAAATTCATAATTTCTGCAGGTAATGCTGTTTCAAAACCAATGATTCCATTTGGTGCTTTTGCTAATTCTTGATTTTTTTCTTCTTTGCTATGTGGTGCATGGTCTGTTATAATACAATCTATTGTTCCTTCTTTTAATCCTTCTATAATTGCTTTTCTATCTTTTTCTTCTCTTAATGGAGGATTCATTTTTGCATTTGCACCTGATTTTAATACTTCTTGTACTGTAAATGTAAAGTAATGTGGACAAGTTTCACAGGTGATTTTTACTCCTCTTTTCTTAGCATCACGAATCATATCTTTACTTGTTTTTGTACTAATATGGCAGATGTGACCTCTTACTTTATTAGTTTCGGAAATAACAATTTCTCTTGCTGCCATAATTTCTTCTGCTTCAGGTAAAACTCCTTCTACTCCTAATTTGTCAGCTATTTCTCCACTGTTAATTGCTCCTTTAGATACTGATTTTTCTTCACAATGTGAAGCAACAAAACTTCCGAACTTTATCAGCCTCTATCATAGCTTGTCTCATTATCTTACTATTTACAACTGGCATTCCATCATCTGAAAAGCCTATTGCACCTGCATTTTTCATTTCTTCAAAATCTACTAATTCCTCTCCTTTTTCTCCTTTGGTAACTGAAGAATAAGGAAGAATATTGCATAAGTTTACTCTTTTCGCTTCTTTTTTTATTTTTTCTAAAATAATAGCGCTGTCTGGTGTAGGTTTAGTATTTGGCATAGGGCAAATAGTAGTAAAACCACCACAAACGGCGCTTTTGCTACCTGTTTCGATTGTTTCTTTATATTCAAAGCCAGGTTCTCTTAAATGGCAATGCATATCAATCATTCCAGGTATTATAATAAAATTAGTACAGTCAATTATTTTATCAGCATTACAATTGATATCTTTATCAATCTCTTTTATTACTCCGTTTTCAATTAAAATGTCAGTTATTGTATCTGTCTGTGTTTTATAATCAATTAGCTTTCCGTTTTTTAATAATAACTTCATAATTAAATAACCTCCTTTATTTTTTATATCTTATCATTTAAATAAATTTTTTTCAATCTTTTATTTGTTATTTTTAGAAATTGACAAAGATTATTTTTTTGATTAAAATAATCTTAGAATTTTTTTATAGGAGGAATTTAAAATGTCTAATATTATATCTTATTTATTTGAAACAAATGCTATTAAATTTTGTGAAGAAAATAAACCTTTTTGGTATACTTCTGGAAAGATTGGTCCTTATTTTATTAATACTCATTTCATATATGGAAATGAAAAAGATGCTGTTGAGCTTTTAAGTTTTATTGATGAATCTTTATCAAACAAGCTAACATTGCCAAAGAAAGTTTTTGATAAAGTATTAAAACAATATAACGAAAATAAAATTTACCAAGATGTTATTAATAATATGAAATCATTTATCGAAGAAAATATAAATGTTTCAGAAATTGATTATGTTTCTGGTGGTGAACGAAGAGATTGGTTTTTTTCTAATATAATTGCTTATTTATTAGATAAACCACATATAACAATTTATAAAGATTTATCAACTGTTGTAAGTAATTCTAATTTTGAAGAAACACATACTGTAAATAATTTAACAGACAAAAAAGTTTTACACGTTGCAGATTTAATTACAGTTGCATCTAGTTATTTACGTGCTTGGATACCTGCTATTAAAAACTTAGGTGCTAATATTTGTTGGTCCTGTGTTGTAGTTGATAGAATGCAAGGTGGAAAAGATAAAATAGAATCAGAAGGTATAAAATCTTTATCATTGGTTAATGTAGATGAAAATTTATTTAAAACTGCATTAGATATGAAAATTATTAATGAAAATCAATTAGAATTACTTGTTAAATTTTTTAAAAATCCTGATGAATCTATGAAAGAATTCTTAATTAATCATCCAGAATTTATAGAAAATTCTTTAAATTCAGATGAAAAAACTGCAAAAAGAGCTAAATTACTAGTTGATGGAAATCTATATAATTTATAGAATTACATTTTTGTGTCTTCATATAACCTTTTAAAAGAACTCATACATATCACCTTTATTTTGTGATATATATGAGCTTTTTTAAAAGACTTAAAATATTAAGGATTTCTTATTTATTCTTGTTATTCTTATAAATAATATTAAGGTAAATTTTATATTAACTTTTCTAATTCTTTTATCTTGTCTCTTAATTCTGCAGCTTTTTCAAATTCCATATCTGCAGCATATTTTAACATTTCATCAGTAAGTTTTGCAATTGTTTCTTTTATATCTTCATCATTTTCTAATTTATATTCTACTTCAATATCCTCGACAGTTGTTACTTGAATACTATCACGAACCGATTTATGAATTGTTTTTGGAGTTATATTATGTTCTTTGTTGTACTGTTCTTGTATTCTCCTTCTCCTGTTTGTTTCAGATATTGCCTTTTCCATACTTTCTGTTAGCTCATCAGCATACATTATGACTGTTCCTTCTGTATTTCTTGCCGCACGTCCAATAGTTTGAATTAATGATCTTTCTGATCTTAAAAATCCTTCTTTATCTGCATCTAATATTGCAACTAATGAAACTTCTGGAATATCAAGCCCCTCTCTTAAAAGATTAATTCCTACTAACACATCGAATTCTCCGAAGTCGTAAATTTCTTATTATTTCCATTCTTTCAAGTGCTTTTGTATCAGAGTGCATATAAGTTACTTTTATATCTAAACTTTTTAAATATTCAGTTAAGTCTTCTGCCATCTTTTTAGTTAATGTTGTAACCAATACTCTTTCTTGTCTTTCAACACGAATTCTAATTTGTTCTAACAAATCATCTATTTGATTTGTTACTGGTTTTACTTCTATTTTTGGGTCTAATAATCCAGTAGGCCTTATAATTTGTTCTATTACATTAGATTTAGAATGTTCGTTTTCATAATCTGCTGGTGTTGCACTAACAAATACAACCTGATTAATTCTCTCTTCAAATTCTTTAAAAGTTAGTGGCCTATTATCAAAAGCAGATGGTAATCGAAATCCATAATTTACTAATGATTCTTTTCTGGCTCTATCTCCATTATACATTGCTTTTACTTGTGGTATCGTTGCATGTGATTCATCAATTAGTAGTAAGAAATCATCTGGAAAATAATCAAATAATGTGTATGGTGGGCTACCCTCTGGTCTTCCGACTTATGTGTCTTGAATAATTTTCGATTCCAGAACAAAATCCAGTTTCTTTCATCATTTCTATATCAAAATTAGTTCTTTCTTCAATTCTCTGTGCTTCAATTAATTTATTTTGAGATTTAAAGTATTTTACCCTTTCTTCCATTTCTTCTTCAATTGTTACAATAGCTCTTTCCATCTTTTCTTTTGTTGTAACATAATGAGAAGCGGGTGAAATTAATATATGTTTCCTTGTTCCTATTGGTTTTCCAGTTAGGCTATTAATTTCTACTATCTTTTCAATTTCATCTCCCCAAAACTCTATTCTTACAGCAGATTCTGATTGATCTGATGGATAAATTTCTACAATATCTCCTTTTGCTCTAAAAGTACCTCTTTTGAAATCTATTTCATTTCTAGTGTACTGCATACTAATCAATTTTTTTAGAACTTGGTCTCTAGATTTTTTCATTTCTGGTCTTAAAGATAGCATCATTTCTTGATAATCTATAGGGTCTCCCAATCCATAAATACATGAAACTGAAGCAACTATAATAACATCTCTTGTTTCAAATAAAGATAATGTTGCCGAATGCCTTAATTTGTCTATTTCATCATTAATAGATGAATCTTTTTCAATATAAGTATCGGTTGATGGAATATAACTTTCAGGTTGATAATAATCATAGTATGAAACAAAATATTCAACATTATTCTCAGGGAAGAACTCTTTGAATTCGGAAAATAACTGACCGTGCAAGGGTCTTATTGTGGGCTAGCACGAGAGTTGGTTTTTGAACTTTGTTTATTATATTTGCCATTGTGAAAGTTTTCCCAGAACCTGTAACTCCTAGAAGTGTCTGGTATTTCTTGCCTTCTTCTATTCCTTTTACTAGATAATCTATCGCCTGTGGTTGGTCACCAGTTGGCTTATAATTTGATACTAATTTAAACATTTTTTTATCTCTCCTTAGGTTTAGTATTAACCAAATGGAATTTTTTACTTAAGCTCAAATTGGAATTATTGAGCTTATTTTTTACCCCATTTTTTGTCATTTTACGAATAAAGTCACAAAACGTAAAATTTCAAACTAGGTAACCCTAAATAATACTATATAAACTAAATAGTATTATACCACAGAATATTGCTTTTTCTCAATACATTTGAATTATGTTATGAAATTAATTCGCTTACACCATTACCTAAATAAATATTATCTATATCTACATTAGGTATATTTTTATATTTACAATATTTTAAAATTGCATTACG
>CANQVM010000015.1 GCA_947627265.1 uncultured Clostridia bacterium
AATATTTAATAACGGATAAAAAGATGGAAAAAATAATTAATACTTTAACTAATACTTTCAAAGTATTATGTGAGAAAATTGATATAGAAATTGACGAAACAAGAGTAAGTATTCAAACAGAAAATATAAAACAACAACTGAGCTATTTATATAATAAAAAATTAGAGGAGATATTATGAGCGAAAGCAAATATATAATAAATAATGAAATTCTTATGAAAGAATGGAATTGGAATAAAAATATAAATTGGCAACCTGAAAATTTAACAATAGGGTCAAAGGAAAAAGTATGGTGGAAATGTGAAAAAGGACATGAATGGCAAGCTAGTGTTTCAAATAGAACACGTGGAACTGGCTGTCCATATTGTTCAGGAAGGCAAGCTATTATTGGATATAATGATCTTATGACGACTCATCCAGATTTAGCAAAAGAATGGAGTTACGAAAAAAATGGCGATTTAAAGCCAGATATGGTTTCAGCCAATAGTGGTAAAAAAGTTTGGTGGAAGTGTAAAGAAGGACATGAATGGCAAGCAAGTATAGATAATAGAGCTAGAGGTACAGGATGTCCATTTTGTGGGAATAAACAAGTACTTGAAGGATATAATGACCTTGCTACAGTTAATCCAATAGTTGCAAAAGAATGGAATTATAAAAAAAATGGTGATTTAAAACCCAATAAGATTGTTGCAAATAATGGTAGAAAAGTATGGTGGAAATGTAATAAAGGACATGAATGGCAAGCAAGTATAATTAGTAGAAACAGAGGCACAGGTTGCCCTTATTGTGCTAATAACAAAACTTTAAAAAATTATAATGATCTTGTCACTATTAATCCAAAATTAGCAAAAGAATGGAATTACGAAAAAAATGGTAAATTACAACCTGATATGGTTTCAGCAAATAGCCATAAAAAAGTATGGTGGAAATGTGAAAAAGGACATGAATGGCAAGCAGTTATATCTAGCCGAAACAATGGAATAGGTTGTCCAATTTGTGCAAAAGAATTACAGACTTCTTTTCCAGAACAAGCGATTTATTTTTACATAAAAAAATTATTTCCAGATGCTATAAATGGCGACACTCATTTAAAAATGGAATTAGATATTTTTATTCCATCAAAGAATATTGCTATTGAATATGATGGTATCTTTTGGCATAAGAATTTAAAAAGTGATGAAAGAAAAAACAAACTTTGTAGAGAAAATAAGATACTTCTTTTTAGAGTGAAGGAAAATATAAAAGAAGAAAGTGTGAAAAATGATTATTTAAGAATAATTCCATGCACATATTCTGATACTGGAATAAAATCTGCAATAGAGCTTATAACAAAATATTTAAATAAGAATATAGATGTTAATTTAGATAGAGATCGTGGTTTGATTTATGAATCATTTATAAATAATCAAAAACAGCAATCTTTGATGATTATTAATCCAGCACTTTCGAAAGAATGGAATTATGAAAAAAATGGTGAATTAAAGCCAGATATGGTTACAGCAAATAGTAATAAAAAAGTATGGTGGAAATGTAATAAAGGTCATGAGTGGCAAGCAATAATTCAAAGCCGAAATAAAGGAAATGGTTGTCCAATTTGTGCTAATCAACAAGTACTTGAAGGATATAATGACCTTGCTACAGTTAATCCAATACTTGCAAAAGAATGGAATTATGAAAAAAATGGTGAATTAGAACCTGCTATGGTTACAAAAAGTAGTGAAAAAAAAGTATGGTGGAAATGCAATAAAGGTCATGAGTGGCAAGCCAAAGTTAAAGACAGAAATAGTGGAAATGGTTGTCCAATTTGTGCCAATCAACAAGTACTTAAAGGATATAATGATCTTGCTACAGTTAATCCAACACTTACAAGAGAATGGAATTACGAAGAAAATGGCGAATTAAAACCAGATATGGTTACAGCTAATAGTGGTAAAAAAGTATGGTGGAAATGTAAAAAAGGTCATAAGTGGCAAGCTAATATTTCAGATAGAACACATGGAAACGGCTGTCCATATTGTTCCAACCATAGATTACTTGATGGATACAATGATTTAGTAACAATTAATCCAACACTTTCGAAAGAATGGAATTATGAAAAAAATAGAGATTTAAAACCCAATATGTTTATGGCAAATAGTATTAAAAAGGTCTGGTGGAAATGTAATAAAGGTCACGAGTGGCAAGCGAGTATATCTAATAGAAATAGAGGTACAGGATGTCCTATTTGTAAAAATAAGCAAGTACTTAAAGGATATAATGATCTTATTACAACAAATTTAAATATTGCAAAAGAATGGAATTATGAAAAAAATGGTGAATTAAAACCAGATATGGTTACAGCAAATAGTAATAAAAAAGTATGGTGGAAATGTAATAAAGGTCATGAGTGGCAAGCAATAATTCAAAGCCGAAATAAAGGAAATGGTTGTCCAATTTGTGCTAATCAACAAGTACTTGAAGGATATAATGACCTTGCTACAGTTAATCCAATACTTGCAAAAGAATGGAATTATGAAAAAAATGGTGAATTAGAACCTGCTATGGTTACAAAAAGTAGTGAAAAAAAAGTATGGTGGAAATGCAATAAAGGTCATGAGTGGCAAGCCAAAGTTAAAGACAGAAATAGTGGAAATGGTTGTCCAATTTGTGCCAATCAACAAGTACTTAAAGGATATAATGATCTTGCTACAGTTAATCCAACACTTACAAGAGAATGGAATTACGAAGAAAATGGCGAATTAAAACCAGATATGGTTACAGCTAATAGTGGTAAAAAAGTATGGTGGAAATGTAAAAAAGGTCATAAGTGGCAAGCTAATATTTCAGATAGAACACATGGAAACGGCTGTCCATATTGTTCCAACCATAGATTACTTGATGGATACAATGATTTAGTAACAATTAATCCAACACTTTCGAAAGAATGGAATTATGAAAAAAATAGAGATTTAAAACCCAATATGTTTATGGCAAATAGTATTAAAAAGGTCTGGTGGAAATGTAATAAAGGTCACGAGTGGCAAGCGAGTATATCTAATAGAAATAGAGGTACAGGATGTCCTATTTGTAAAAATAAGCAAGTACTTAAAGGATATAATGATCTTATTACAACAAATTTAAATATTGCAAAAGAATGGAATTATGAAAAAAATGGTGAATTAAAACCAGATATGGTTACAGCAAATAGTAATAAAAAAGTATGGTGGAAATGTAATAAAGGACATGAATGGCAAGCAATTATAGCTAATAGAAATAAAGGCAGAGGATGTCCTATATGTAGAAAGGAACAGATAAAATGATTGATGATTCTATAACAAAGTGTGTTTCTGATGCAAATAACTTTTTTGAGATAGCATGTTATTGTGAGAATAAAATGGTTATGCATGAATACTCGTATATGTCAGTATTTGCTACTAATTTATCCTTTGCATGTGAATTGTATTTTAAAGCAATTTTAATAAAAGAAGAGCAAGAATTAATCAAAGGGCATCATTTAGAAGGTTTATTTAGTCAATTATCTAAACAAACACAAAATATACTAAAAAAAGAATTTAATAAAAATAGATATATAAGAAGTTTAAAGGATACTTTAAATAATTGTGATAATATTTTTATAGATTTTAGATATTTATATGAAAATGATAAAATTAAAGAATTACATACTACTGATTTAAGTAATCTTGTTAATTCTTTAAGAGTAGTTTGTAAAAGTGAATTTAAGTTTAATATAGAGTAATACAGATTAAGTTTTTTATATTTAATTGGAAGTGTACAATTATAACCTATTTCATTATCACTAGAATTTATTTTTAGACATTTTTATATATGCAGACAACAAATTATACTTACTTGAAAATTTATATTTTAAAGATAATAACTATTTTTAAAATTTGTAAATGATATATAAATATTAATTATTTTTAACATATTTAAATATAAACAGGCTGATTATATGTCAGTCTGTTTTCTATTATATATACAGCTGAAGTTCTATCATCTTCTGCTTCTTCTACTATCTTTTTATCTTAAATTATAGCAACTGAAAAATTAAGAAGATACTATCTAGTTTATCGAAACTTAGCTCTCACTTGCGTTCGAGCCACATTTCGACTTCCTTTTCTTCCATCTTTCTTTCTCATTTCATTTTCAGTTCTTAACATATTTCACTTGTCAATTTTTCATTTCCTATCTTACTTACCCATTTTATTCTACCTAGTTTTTCTTTCATTTTCTTCCATCTTTCTCTTTTTATTTTCAGTTCTTCACATATTTCACTTTTCAAATTTCCCATCTTCTATCTTACTTACCTGTTTTTTTCTACTTATCTTACATTCGCAACTTTTCTAATTATCAACATCAACACTATTACAATAAAAAATATATATTTTTAAAATTTTACTGCACAAAATCAAAAAACAAGTGGGATATATTACATTAGGAGGTGATGTTGTATGAAAGTACTTTATGCAGATATTATTTCTGCAAAGAAAACAACCAAAGATAAATCCTTTAAAAAACACACACGACAACAGATTCAACAGTTTCTTAGCTCAATTATTCACCGTGTTGTGGTAATATTTATAAGACACGAAGGTGATGTAAGTGATTGACAGTATTAATTTTATAATTCATAACACCACATATATTGACTTTAAACATCTAAAAAAACTTGGAATAAACATAAAAAAGTATCAGACTATCGACAGAAGAGGAAATGTTGGAACTGGTTATTCATTTATATATAAAACAGTACATTTTCAATACAATAGTTTGTGGAAAAGTATTTTAGTGCAAACAAATACGCACGAAATCCTTGAAAAAAGAGATATTACAGTCAGTGATAGAAGTGCTTACATAAGAAAAATAAATCGTATTATTGATGAAGTATTTGAAGGAAAAGAAGTAAAGCTAGAGCTAGAAAGATTAGATTATTACGTTGATATTCCCTTTGATAGTGAAGAAATAGCAATGAAATATTTAGTATTATACAAATATCGTAATCCTAAATTTGCTTTTACTAAAATTAAAGGAGACTATGAAACTTCTATTTATCGTGCTAGTAAAAGAGGTCAATATAATGTCAATATTTATTTACGATATAAAAAAACAAAGAATGAAATAGATAAAGAAAAAAACATTCTACGAGTTGAATTACAAATGAAGAAAGCTAAATTAATAAAAGAATTAAAAAAGAATAGGATACCAAGAAAATTAGAAAATTATTGGTCAGCTGGTGCAATGAAGGAATATTTTTTCGGTTTATATGCCAAATTCTTTGGAAAGGGTGATATTTATAAATACAAAGAGGCTGTAAAAGTTATTAAAAAATCTTCATACTCAGAGGTCTGGAAAAATAAACTAATTAAATTTTTAAAAAAAATGATTTCGGAAGATGATTACAAAGCAGTTCTGAAAAGTAAACAAACATATGATAGATATGTTAAAAAGCTAGAAGACTTGAATATTAATGTATTTTGTATGTTTCAAGCATATGAATCATATTTTAGTGATGAAAATAGTATCCCTAGCATCTGGAAATTAGCTTGGGACGAAGCTAATAACAAATACTTTAAATAAATTGAAGAGCCATATACAAGCTCTTCAGTATAGGTATATGTTAGAAATACTTTTAAGTATTTACTAATAATATTTTACAATTATATGTATTAGAATAACAGAAAATGTTTTTACAACTTAACTTTTAGAATGGTACAAAATAACCGAATATATTTTTACAAATCAACAATTTAAAAATAGAACAAATTAGCAATTAAATATGTATCAAATTATCAGCAAAGAAGCTTATTACATTTTATATGAATAAGCAAAAACTACAAGAATAGAATTTGATGAGGTATAAAGATGGATTCAATAGAATGTAAAAATATATTTATTTCAGATAATGAAATAGAAAGAAGCCAAGCTTTTAACGAGATTTGGCAGATGATTGTAAATTTAATGATAAATAAATAATAGAAAGGGCAGTTTACACTGAGCTGTATTTGATGTAAAATGATCATATATTGGTTCGTTTTATGTGTAATAGCTGTAAAGGTATGATGTAAGATGGACAAAGCAAATGTTACACAAGCTGATTATACTGCTCTTTCTAATGAAAATAATGAAAGTGCAAAATCAGTTATCAATAACAAAAGAATGAGAGTAGCAATTTATTGCAGATTATCAGAAGAAGATAGAAACAAAGAAAATACAGAAGATGATAGTATCAGTATTCAACATCAAAAACTAATGCTAAGTGATTATGCTATTAAACAAAATTGGGACATTATGGGGATATATAGTGACGATGATTATACAGGAGCAGATAGAAATAGACCTGCCTTTAAAAAAGTGTTAAAATTAGCAGAACAAAAAGAAATTGATATTATTCTATGTAAAAGTCAAAGTAGATTTACAAGAGAACTTGAGCTAGTTGAAAAATACATCAATGGTCTATTTCTCGAATGGGGCGTTAGATTTATTGGTCTAGCAGATAATGCAGATACTGATGTAAAAGGAAACAAAAAATCAAGGCAGATAAATGGTTTGGTAAATGAGTGGTACTTAGAAGATTTATCGGAAAATATAAAATCAGTTTTAAGAAGCAAAAGAGAAAAAGGGTTACACACAGGAGGTTTAGTTCTATATGGATATAAAAAAGACCCTAACCAAAAAGGACATTTAATAATTGACCCCGAGGCAGCTGATGTTGTAAGAACAGTATTTAATTTATATTCAAGTGGTATGGGTAAAACAGCTATTGCAAGAGAATTAAACAGAAGAGGAATACCAAATCCAACGCAATATAAAGCAGAAAACGGTATAGCTTATAAACTACCTCCAAATAAATTGGGTACATTGTGGAAATACTCAGCTATAGCAGATATGTTACAAAACGAGATGTACATTGGAAATATGGTGCAAGGTAGATATGGTAGTGTATCTTATAAGTCTAAAAAGAATAAACCTAAACCAAAAAACGAATGGGTTGTTGTCAAAGGTACTCACGAACCTATTATTAATATTGAATTATGGAATAGTGTGCAGAGTAAAATAAACAGTAACTTTAAACCCTGTTCAAATGGTAAGATTGGTATATTTGCTAAAAAATGTAGGTGTAAACACTGTGGCTACATACTAAAATCAAGCAAATCACACGATGACAGATATTTACGTTGCCCAACTAGGCAAGTTGATAAAAGTTGCTGTATAGGAAGTTTTATTTCTGAAAATGTATTAACACGAACCATTCTTAAAGAATTAAACTTAATCATTAACAAATACTTGAATGTAGACAATTTAGAGCAATCTATTGTTTCAAATGAGATTAGAAGTGAAAAAGACAGCTTAAAACAAGAAATTGAACAGTATAATGTTACATTAAAGAAAAAAACAAATGCGATTAAATGTTTATATTTAGATAAAGCAGAAGGAATAATTAGTCAGGAACAGTTTATTGAGTATAATAATGATTTCCAAAGAGAAAAAGAAGCTATTGAAGTATTACTAGCTGAAAAGAACAAAAGATTATCAGAATTAGCAAATGAAAATGATGTATTAAATGAAAAAAAGCAAATATTACAGCAATATGTAAATGTAACTGAATTATCTAGAGAGATGGTAGAAAATTTAATTGATTACATCGAAGTTAGTTGTAAAGACCCCATCACTAAAAAGAAAACCATTGAAATACATTGGAAATTTTAATGTTGTATCATCAAAGTAGCAAAAGAACAAAAAGCAAGAGCAACTTATGAAAAATTAATTAATTTATGTCGTGATAATCCAGAAGTGTTAGATCCACTAAGATATTTACGCCAAAGAGAAGTTGTACACTTCCAAAGATTCGGAGAAGCACTTCGTGGAGTACAAGATAAATTAGCAGAAAAGAAATTTTATATGAATGATATGAAACCATATAATAATGATTGTGGATGCAATAATTAAAAAATAAAATTTATTTATGTCCCTCATAGTTTTTAATGTATAGCTAGGGGGGATTTTTATTTAAATAATAAAATGTTTCTGGTTAAGAAACGAAAAAAATACGGAGATATCTTTTTTTAGGTATCCTGTATTTTTCTTAAATTTCAATATAATTATTACAAATATTTAATAATCTATTCATTATAGCTAATCCTAATTTTGTTTTTTCAATACCCTCAATTATAATAATATCATAATTTAGCTTTTCAGCTTTTTTTAAATTAGAAAATAATTTTTTTGATACATCATCTAAATTATTTTTTGAACCCATATCAATTACATAATAATTATTATAAAACTTACAGTTTTCGGAAAAACTCATAATAATAGACTTTTTATATTTTTTAGCAATAGTATTAATTTTTTCTATCATATTGTTTGTATTTTTACTATAAACTAAAATACTAGGTATAGTTAATTGATAATGTTTTAAATTATTACTGGGAAGAAGAGAATTGTTAATTGCTACTTTTGTAGCAATTTTTTTTATTTGGTCAGGAGTAATAATGCCAGGCCTTAAAATATAAGGAATATCATCTATTACTTTTACGATAGTTGATTCTATTCCTAAATTAGTTGCTCCTCCATTAATAATGTAATCAGCTTTTTTAGCAAAATCATCTAAAATATCATCTAATTGGGTAATACTAGGTTTCCCTGATATATTAGCACTTGGTGCTGCAATAGGAACATTTGCATATTTTATAAGTTTTAGTGAAATATCATTGTTAGGCATACGAACGCCGATAGTATTACTATTAGATGTTATAATAGAAGGTACAATATCATTTTTTTCTAAAATTAAAGTAAAAGGACCAGGGAAAAATGCATCCATTAGTTTATATTCAAGTTTTGTAATATTTTTTGTAATTGATTCGACCATATTAATTGAATTTACAAGCAAATTAATAGGATTTTTTAAATTTCTCCTTTTTATATCATATATTTTTTTTACAGCATCAGAATTTAACCCATTAGTACCAATTGCATATACTGTTTCGGTAGGAAATATAGCTATTTTACCATTTTTTATATGTAGTGCTATTTTTTTTAATTCATTATCATTTATAGTATTAGTACAATCTAAATAATACATAAAATACCTCTTTTCTATTTAGTTATTATATAATGAGTTTTTAGTAGTTGTAAATAAAAAATACAAAATTTAAGAAAAACAGTTGACAAATAAAAAGATTATAAATAAAATAATATATGAATAGTTGTTCATATATTTGAAATATATAATAAAGTTAAATAATATTTTATTTTAAGGAGAAAGTATGGAAGAGGGAATATGTGAAAATATAGTTATTCATAAAGATATCGTAAAAAAAGTAAAAGAAAAAATACCTAAAGATGATTTAATATATGATATGGCAGAGTTTTTTAAGGTTTTTGCAGATTCAACTAGAATGAAAATAATATATGCACTTATGGAAGGTGAATTATGTGTTTGTGATATTGCAAATATTGTTCAAACTACACAGTCAGCAATATCACATCAATTAAGAATTTTAAAGCAATCAAAATTAGTAAAATACAGAAAAGAAGGAAAAGTTGTATATTATAGCTTAGATGATGAGCATATTTCAGAAATTGTAAGGAAAGGATGTGAGCATATTGAAGAGCTATAAATATATTTTAGAAGGATTAGATTGTGCAAGTTGTGCTAAAAAAATAGAAGATAAAATTGCCAATATAAATGAATATAAAGAGGTTAGTGTAAATTTTGCTACATTAAAATTAGCTTTTAAAACAGATCAAAAAAATCCTAAAAAGGAAATTACAAAATTAATAAAGGAAATAGAACCTGATGTAAATGTTGTAGAAATAGATAGTGATAATAAAAAAGCTAACTATGATATTTTTAGACTTATTATAGGTATATCTGTTTATCTTATAGGATTATTTATACAATACAATTTTAATATTCAAATTGTATTGTATGCTATTGCAATAGCAACTTTACTTTTTAGAACAGCAAAAAAAGCTTTAGTTCAAATAAAAAAAGGAATATTTGATGAAAATGCACTTATTACTATTTCTGTAATTGGAGCATGTTTTGTAAATAAAATAACGGAAGCAGTTATGGTTATTGCATTATATGAGATTGGAAAAATATTAGAGTCTAGAGCAATAAATAAAACTCGTAGATCAATTTCTGATTTAATGGATATTAAGCCAGAATATGCCAATTTAAAGGTTGGAAACAATATAAAAAAAGTAAGTCCAGACACAATAAAAATGGGAGATATAATATTAATAAAAACAGGAGAAAAAATTCCTTTAGATGGAATTATAGTAAAAGGTAAAGCAAGAATAGATACATCAGCAATAACAGGTGAAAGTATTTTAAAAGAAATGCAAGAAAATGAACAAATATTTTCAGGAAGTATTAATGTAGAGGGACTTATAGAGGTAAAAGTAGAAAAAACATATGAAAATAGTACGGTTAATCAAATTTTAAATTTAGTAGAAAATGCAACAAATAAAAAAGCAAAAACAGAAACTTTTGTTGCAAAAGTCGCAAAAATATATACACCTATTGTATTAGGGTTAGCTCTTTTAGTAGCAATTTTTATGCCTATATTATTTAAAAATATAACATATTCAGACAGTATATATAAGGCACTTATTTTCTTAGTTATATCGTGTCCGTGTTCTATAGCAATATCAGTACCACTTAGTTATTTTAGCGGAATTGGTAAAGCATCAAAAAAAGGAATATTAATAAAAGGAAGTAATTATCTAGATGGCATAAATAATATTAGTGAGATCATATTCGATAAAACTGGAACAATTACAACTGGAAATTTTAAAATAAGCAAAATAAATTGTATTGATGAGAGTTATACAAAAGAAGAAATTATAAACTATTTTGCTATGGGAGAAAGCTTTTCAAATCACCCAATTGCAAAGTCAATATTAAAAGAATCAAATGGTAAAATCGACACTAAAAAAGTTACTAACTTTGAAGAAATATCAGGAAAAGGCTTACAATATAATTATGAAAATAAAAAAATTAAAATAGGAAATAGTGATTTTGTTAATTATTTATATAATAAAGAAGAAAACTATGGATTATCCTTATATTTAAAAATTGATGAAAAAGTTATAGGAAATATTTTTCTAACTGATGAAATAAAAACAAAAGCAAAAGATGTAATTAAACAACTAAAAAAATTAAATATTACTACCAAAATGTTTACAGGAGATAAAAAAGAAATTGCAAATATTGTTGCTAAAGAGATAAATATAGATAGTGTAAAAGCTCAAATGCTTCCACAAGATAAGTATAAAGAATTAGAAAAATCAATTGAATTAAATACTAGTAATAAAAACATAGCATATGTTGGTGATGGAATAAATGATAGCCCTGTTCTTGCAAGAGCGGATATTGGGATATCAATGGGTGGTATTGGATCAAGTTCAGCAATTGAAGCATCTGACATTGTAATTATGACAGATGAACTGGAAAAAATAATTGATGCAATACAGATTTCAAAAAAGACAAAGAAAATTATCATGGAAAATTTAACCTTTTCAATTGGAGTAAAAATAATTATTTTAATTTTAAGTTTAATAGGGATAACAGATATGTGGGAAGCTGTTTTTGCTGATGTAGGAACAACTCTTATAACAATTTTTAATACTTTACGAATTTTAAAATAATTGCAATTTTGGAAAAAATTAAAATTTCTGCATAAGTTAAGGCAAGCTTTTTTTACACAATAGAAAATAGTAATTTTTCTATTGGACAAAAATAAATAAATTTTATAAAAATTATTTTCTAAAAAGATATTTTATGATATAGTAAAGTTGAAAAATAATAAAAGGAGAAAAATATGAGAAAAGGTAGAAGAGAATTAACAAAGGAAGAAAATATAAAAATGAATATGACTAAACAATACAAAAAAGATAAAAAGAAAATAATTAAGATATCATATATTATTATTGTAATAATTTTAATTGCTGCTATTGCAATTATTGCAAATGATTATATTATACTTGACAATAATAAAACTACAAATTTAATAATTAATAATAAAAATATAACATCAAATTTAAAAAATGATATCATTATTGAAGATAATATTATATATTTATCTAAAACAGATATTGCTAATTTTTTTGATAAATATATTTATGAAGATGAAAAAACAAATCAAATAATAACAACTTATGAAAAGAAAAGTGCGACCATTGATTTTAAAAACAACAAAATAAATATTAATGGTTCAGATAAAAAAATATATGCACATGCAATGAAAAAAGATGATATAATATATTTACCGATTTCAGAAATGAAAGATGTGTATGATATTGAAATTAATAATATTGAAAAAACAAAAGTTATAACAATGGATTCTTTAGAAAGAGAACAAAAGAAAGCAATTGTAAAATCTGATGTTGCTGTTAAATCTTCAACAGGATTTATTGCTAAAACTATAGATAGAGTAAAAAAAGGTGATTCTGTAATTATTGTTTCCACAAATAAAAATTTTACACGAGTTAGAACAGAAAATGGAAAATTAGGATATATTAAATCTGATAAATTAGAAAATGAATTTACTGTAAGAGAAAATATGGAAGAAGAAAAACAATTTGATGGAAAAGTTAATATGACTTGGGATTATTATCCTCCAGCACGGATCAGCTCCAGATAGAAGCGGAGAAAGGATTGAAGGTATTAATGTTATTTCACCATCATTCTTTTATATAGATAAAAATGGAGATTTAAAAGAAAATATAGGGGAAAAAGGACAAGCTTATATTAATTGGGCTCAGAATAGTGGATACAAAATTTGGGCAATGCTTGGAAATAGTGAAGCTGCAAATGAAAGCTTAGAAATTACTTCTAAAATTCTTAATAGTTATGAATTAAGACAGAAATTAATTGAAGAAATTATAAATAAATGTGTTAAATATAAATTAGATGGAATTAATCTAGACTTTGAAAATATGAAACAGGAAGATAAAGATATGTATTCAAGATTTATTATAGAATTAGCTCCTCGTTTAAAGGAGATTGGTCTAGTAATATCTGTTGATGTTACAGCACCGGATGGTGGAGAAACTTGGTCTATGTGTTTTGATAGAAATGTAATAGGAGATGTAGCAGACTATATAGTATTTATGGCATATGATGAGTATGGAGTATCAAGCACAAAACCCGGAACAACATCTGGGTATGATTGGATAAAATTAAATTTAAATAAATTCTTAGAAACAGAAAAAATTAAATCAGAAAAGATTATATTAGCAGTACCATTTTATACAAGAGTTTGGACAACAAACTCTGAAGGAAAAATTATTAGCAGAAATACTGTAAATATGAAAAATATTGATAAAGTATTACCAAGTAATGTACAAAAACAATGGGATAATAATTTAAAACAAAACTATGTTGAATACGAAGATGGAAAAAATAAAAAACAAATATGGATAGAAGATATAGATTCTTTAAAAGAAAAATTATCTCTTATTAGTCAAAATAGTTTAGCAGGAGTTGCTTCATGGCAAAAAGATATGGAACAAGAAGAAGTGTGGAAAATAATAGAAGAAAATTTAAAATAACGAATAATTTGTTAAAAAACTGCTTGACATTAGTTTTTTTGACATATATAATACTTAAAAAGTGCTTTTGGAGGTATTTTGACATATGCAAAATGAAAGCGTATTTTTTATAACAGATAAATATAGTAATTTAACAGATGAACAAACAATATCTAAAATAAAACAAGGAGATAAAGATGCCTTAGCCTATTTGCTAGAAAAATATAAACATATTGTTAATATGAAAGTAAGTAAATATTTTATGATTGGCGCTGAAAAAGAAGACATATTTCAAGAAGGGATGATTGGATTATTTAAAGCAATTAAAGATTATAAATCAGAAAAGCAAATTTCTTTTAAATCTTTCGCAAATATTTGTATTGAAAGGCAATTAATAACAGCTGTTAAAAGTTCAAATAGACAAAAACACATACCATTAAATTCATATTTATCATTAAATACAGATGCTTATGATAATAATGAAGATGATAGCGTAGAATTAATAGACACATTTAATAGTAAAACAATAGAAGATCCGTTAGAAACCATTATGAAAAAGGAATACTATTCAGAAGTAGAAAATGCAGTTAATAAAAATTTAAGTAAATTTGAAAGAAAAGTATTAAATAGGTTTTTAAAAGGAGAAAGCTATATAACAATAGCAAAAAAACTGGATTCTCCAGTAAAATCGGTAGATAATGCTATTCAAAGAATTAGAAAAAAAGCTACAAAAAATATGTTTGAAAATTAAAATATAATAGAAGCTATACTATAAAATTAGTATAGCTTTTTTGTGTTAAAAATTTTTTTGATAATTCTACATCGGTTCAAGTGGAATTGTAAAATGCATTTAGAAATAAGCTTAGGAATATCAGAAGAATCGTTGGAGCTTCCAACGGGAATTGAACCCGTGACCTCAGCCTTACCAAGGCTGCACTCTACCTACTGAGCTATGGAAGCATTTTAAATTGTAATTTGAAAATAGACTAACCAGTAGTTATTATACACTTATAAATAATAAAAGTAAATATTTTCTATTGACTTTTTTAAAAAAATATATTAAACTATTAACATAAGAAAAAACAAGTAAAAGAAAAAGTAAAGTAAAGGTTATCTAAAGAGAGAGTTAGTCATAGGCTGTAAACTAACTTAGAAAAACGTATTTGAAAAACTGTCTTTTCAGAGTTGCTAGTGAATAAATTAGACGTGTAAGGTGCGTTATAATCTTAAATTAAGTAAAAATTAGGATGGAACCGTGTTTTTATATAAGCACTCCTATGAATAATTAATTCATTGGAGGCTTTTTTGTATTAAGGGGGAATTTAAATGTTAAAAATTATGCTAAAAGATGAGTCTAAAATTGAGGTAGAAAAAGGAAGCTCTATTTTAGAAATTGCAAAAAAAATTAGTGAAGGTTTAGCAAAAAATGCAACTTGCGGAGAAGTTAATGGACAAATTAAAGATTTACGTTATAAAGTAAATGAAAATTGTAATTTAATAATACACACTTTTAATGAAGATGATTTAGAAGGTAAAAAAGCATATTGGCATACAACATCACATATTATGGCACAAGCTGTAAAAAGATTATTTCCAAATGTTAAGTTTGCAATTGGTCCTGCAATAGATAATGGTTTTTATTACGATTTTGATATTGAAAAACCATTTACAGATGAAGATAAAGCAAATATAGAAGAAGAAATGAAAAAAATAATAAAAGAAAATATTAAAATTGAAAGGTTTTCATTACCAAAAAATGAAGCTTTGAAGTTAATGGAAGGTCAACCTTATAAACAAGAGTTAATTAATGAATTACCAGAAGGGGAAAAAATTAGCTTTTACAAACAAGGAGATTTTACAGATTTATGTGCAGGACCACATTTAGAAACTACAGGCAAAGTAAAAGCTGTAAAAATATTATCATCTTCAGGAGCGTACTGGAGAGGTAGTGAAAAAAATAAAATGCTTCAAAGAATATATGGAATTTCATTTCCAAAAGCAAGTATGTTACAAGAATATTTAGAATTTTTAGAAGATGCTAAACAACGTGATCACAGAAAAATAGGAAAAGATTTGGAAATTTTTATGACACATCCTTTAGTTGGATCTGGACTTCCAATGTATTTACCAAATGGTGCAACAATTAGAAGAATATTGGAAAGATATATTCAAGATAAAGAGCTAAAATTAGGATATGAGCATGTATACACACCATCACTTGCAAACGTTGAACTTTATAAAACAAGCGGACATTGGGATCATTATAAAGAGGATATGTTTCCGGTTATGAAAATGGAAAATGAAGAAATGGTTTTAAGACCAATGAATTGTCCTCATCATATGCTAATATATAAAAACAAGATGCATTCATATAGAGATTTACCAATTAAAATAGGAGAACTTGCACATGATTTTAGATATGAAGCAAGTGGAAGTGTTTGTGGATTAGAAAGAGTTCGCCAAATGTGTCAAAATGATGCGCATCTATTTGTTAGACCAGATCAAATAAAAGAAGAAGTAGGAAAAGTATTAAATTTAATTTTTGAAGTATATCAAAAAGACTTTGGATTTCCAGAATCAGCTTTTTCATTTAGATTATCATTAAGAGACAAAAACAATAAAGAAAAATATATAGATAATGATGAAATGTGGGAAACAGCAGAAAGTCAATTAAGAGAAATATTACGAGAACTAAAAATTGATTTTTATGAAGCAGAAGGCGAAGCAGCTTTTTACGGACCAAAAATAGACATTCAAATAAAAACTGCATTAAACCATGATGTAACAATTCCAACATGTCAATTAGATTTTGCATTACCAGAAAGATTTGATTTATCATTTATAGGAGAAGATGGTAAAGAACATAGACCAGTTGTAATACATAGAGCTATTTTAGGTTCTTCAGACAGATTTATTTCCTTCTTAATAGAAGAAACAAAAGGAGAATTACCTTTATGGATTTCACCTATGCAGGTTAAAATTCTACCTATTACAGATAATCAACATCAATACAGCTATGACTTAAAAGAAAAACTTATAAAAGAAGGAATTAGAGTTATGGTAGATGATAGAAACGAAAAAACAGGATATAAAATTCGTGAGGCACAATTAGAAAAAATTCCATATATGTTAGTAATTGGACAAAAAGAAGTAGATAAAAATTTAGTTGCAGTACGTTCAAGAAAAGATGGAGATATCGGAACTATGACTATAGAAGAATTTAAAAATAAAATTTTAGAAGAGATAAAAAATAAAACAAAATAATCTTAAAATGGAGGAATATTTAATGAAATTAGGAATAGTTGGACTACCAAATGTAGGTAAAAGTACAATGTTTAACAGCATAACAAAAGCGGGAGCTGAATGTGCTAATTATCCATTTTGTACAATTGAACCAAACGTTGGAGTTGTACCAGTACCAGATGAAAGATTAGACAAATTATCTGAAATGTATAAAACGCAAAAAACAACACATGCGATTGTAGAATTTGTAGACATAGCAGGTTTAGTAAAAGGAGCAAGCAAAGGTGAAGGTTTAGGTAATAAATTTTTATCTCATATTCGTGAAACAGATGCAATTGTAGAAGTAGTAAGATGCTTTGAAAATGAAAATATTGTTCACGTAGATGGTAGCGTTGATCCAATAAGAGATATTGAAACAATAAATTTGGAATTAATTTTTTCAGATATTGAAACAGTAAATAAAAGATTAGATAAAGCAAAGAAAAACTTAAAAGCGGATAAAAAATATCAGGTAGAAATAGATTTATTAGAAAGAATGAAAGAAAATCTTGAACAAGGTATTTCTGCAAGAACAATGAAATTTAATGAGGATGAACAAATTTTAGTAAATGATATGTTTCTTCTTACTACAAAACCAATTTTATATATTGCAAACATTTCAGAAGAGCAACTAGAAAATGCAGAAAATGATCAAAATATTTTAAAAGTAAAAGAATATGCAAAAAAAGAAAATTCAGAAGTAATACCTTTATGTGTAAAAATTGAAGAAGAATTGTCTGGACTAGATGACCATGATAAAAAGGAAATGTTAGATGCATTAGGATTAGATGAATCAGGTTTAGATAAAGTAATTAAAAAAAGTTACGATTTATTAGGATTAATGTCATTTTTAACTGCTGGAGAGCCAGAAGTAAGAGCTTGGACTATAAAAAAAGGAACAAAAGCACCACAAGCAGCAGGAAAGATACATTCTGATATAGAAAGAGGCTTTATTAAAGCAGAAATTGTTTCTTATACTGATTTAATAAAAGAAGGATCAATGTTGCAAGCAAGAGAAAAGGGATTGGTACGTTCAGAAGGAAAAGAATATATTATGCAAGATGGAGATATTGCATTGTTTAAATTTAATGTATAAAAATTGCACTAAATTATTACTAGTCATACAATAAAAAAGATAAAGTATTTTAGGTTGATTTAGTAATTTTGTAATAAAAATGTAAAATAAAATAATCTAAAAACTATTGACTAATTAATATTTAAAGTATAAAATATTAATTGAAGAACAAAAGATTATATTATTTTATATGTTTTTCATACTTTTGCTTGAATTATACTTAAATAAGTGGTATAATAAGATGTAATTGTATAAATACTAATAAAAAATATGAAAGTAGAGGAGATATCAATATGAAAAAATCAAATTTAATTAAAATTGTTTCAATTTTGTTAATAAGTACAATGGTAATTTTACTTACTACAGCAGTACGTGCGGCAGATGATGGAGGATATAATGATTTAACAAGTACTTTAACACAAAATAATGCAAATACTTCAAATATATCATCTAATAATACAAACACTTTAAACACAAACACAAATACAAATTTTAGTGTTAATAAAAGTACAAATAGCACAAATACTTCAAGTAGTATATATAATAATACAAATACAAATTTACCAGACACAGGGATTGAAGATTCTATACCACTAGCTGTATTAATTGTTATATTTGGAATATCAGCAGTATATGCTTATAAAAAGATTAAAGAATATAAGAATTTTTAGTTTATATAAATAAAAGAAGACACAAATATAAAGTCTTCTTTTTTTATTGTTTTGCTTTTACAATAATCCTATTTTTAGTATAGTTATTACATGTAACTAAAGTTAATTCTCTTGAAGATGTATTATAATTAAAAATAGGGGTTAAATCCGATTCATCTACTTCATATAAATCAAAAACTGTATAAATAAATTTATTATTTTTATTGTCATAAAGATATATTTGATCATTTTTTTCTAATAGGTATATATTACTAAAAAACATTGAATTATTATAGTTATGACCTGCAATACATATATTTCCATTTGAAGTAGGTGATTTACCATAAAATTTGCAAGGAGATACTTTAAGTAACTCTTCATTTAAATTAGAAAATATTGGATAATAAATATTAATTTTTGGAATTTCTATAATCCCAAAAAGATTATTTCCATTTGTATAACTACTTTGCTCATAATTATTATATAATCTGTAAATATTATAATTACCAATTAAATTTTTAGATGCTTTTTCATTTTTTTGCAATGAATAAAAATAAGAGAATATAAAAATAAGTAATAATATTATTATAAAAATTGAAATACTAAATTGAAATTTAAAAAAAATTTTATTAGCTTTTTTTTGCTTTTTAGTTTCAGTATCTAATATTTGATTCATATTTAACACCACTTTGTTTTAATAATAATTGAAAAATGAAAGTATAATTATTATTTAATTAGTGTGTGCAAAAAATAAGATATTATAATGAAAAAACTTGTAAAAAAATTAAAAATAAAATTCTTTTATTGGTTTTTTATATATATTTGGGCAAACTTCAAACCTAACTTCAAAACATTTAAAGTCAAATAATTCATTTTCATCTAAACAGTCTAAATAAATATCAAGTTCATCTAATGTCCTACAAGCAGCAACAATAATTGGGTTTAAGTTATATTTAAACATTAATTCTAAAGCTAAATCAAATGCTTTTATAATAGAGCCTTTTTCTTTTCGTAGAACTAAATTAAAAGCTTCTCTAAAACGTGAAAGTGGTGCATTTTTAAAACTGTCTAATGGTACAATATATATATCTTCAATTACTTCTTTTGGCGTATTATATTTATCTGGAAAAATATTTAAAAAGTTTTCTATATCTTTACATTTGTAAGGTAAATAAGCTTTTTGATCTTTTTCAGAAACTATTAAAACATTGCTGTCCATATTAATGTCCTCCAAATCTTTAGTATTCATATATATTATAACTTCTAAGAAAAAAGAAGTAAATAAAAATGTAATAAAAAAATATTACATTTTTGTAACAATAAAGATCAAATATTGAAAAGATCAAAGCCATATGATATATTTATTGTAGTTGTTACATAAGAAAAGGAGAAATAAAAAAGTGTACAGAATTAAAGATTTTAATAAATCAAGTAAAAATATGTATTTATTTGTAAAAATAATTACTGTATTTATTTATATTTTAATCATACCAATAATTATATTTAACATTACCTTGTTTATAAAATCATGTATAAATCCAAATGAAATCCCAGATTTTTTTGGGTATAAAACTTTTGTAATTGTTTCTGAAAGCATGGAACCTACAATTATGGTGGGAGATGCTATATTTTCGAGAATAGTAACACAAGATGAATTGAAAGAAAATGATATTATTTCTTTTCATGACAATGGAGAGATAAATACACATAGAATTGTAGATATTACTAATGATAATGGTATAATAAAGTACACAACCAAAGGAGATAACAACAAAAGTGAAGATAAAGAAAAAATAACATATAATAAAATTGAAGGAGTATATCAATTTAGATTAAAAGGTTTTGGAAGAATAGTTGAAATTTTAAAAAATAAAATAACACTAGTAATATTACTAATAGTATTAGTTTTAATTTCTGCATATCAAGTAAAAATGAATAAAAAAAGACTTAAACGAAAAGAGAAGAGATATGAATATAATAAAAATTACAAGAGGAAACTAAATTAATAAAACATCCTAATTTATTCAAAATTAAATAATTACTAAAATGTATATTATAAAACATAGAATAACTGGTTTTAAAATTGATTTAAAAACATCTATTTTAAAGCCAGTTATTTTATGTAATTCTAAATAACTAACTAAAAAATTAAATATTTCACTTACATACATAGATACAATAAATCCATTGATGCCTAAAAATGGTATTAAAAAATAAAGCAACATAATAGTAATAATTAAATCAATAATATTATAAAGCATAACTTTAAATTGCATATTAAGCCCTTTTAATATATTATCTATAATGTTATCTAGACACATAAACAAAATTAAAGGTGAAAGTATTTTTATATAAAAAGAGCACTCTAAATTTTTAAATAGTGCATAGCTAATTTCATTTGAGAAAGAAACAAAAAAAATGCTTATTATAATAGCAAAAAAAGATGTTATTGTAAAAAGTTTATCACATACCGTAATTATTCTTTTCTTATTGCCATTAGCAATTAAACTAGAAAATTCTGGGACAAGTAAATTACTAAAAGAACTAATACACATATTTGGAAACATAATAATAGGAAATGCCATCCCAGTAATTTTGCCATATTCTGATAAAGCAATTGCATAAGGTAGTCCATAGACAACAAGCCTTATTGGGACAATAAACTTTTTTAAAGTGGAAAGACCTGAACGAATACAAGAAGTAATAGATACAGGAAATGTTATTTTTAGTATTTCTTTTTTTAATGAAATACTGGTTAATTTTATTTTACCATATTTGAATTTATCAAACTTATATAAAATAAATAAAAATAAACATGAAAAAATTTCAGAAATAACATCTCCTAAAATTAAGCATATACATATATCTTCTATATTTGTTAAGGAGAATAAGTTTAATAAAACTATTGTACTTATTATTTTTATACTTATTTCAAGAAACTGTGAAATTGCACCTTTATAAGCTTTTCTGACAGCTACAAAATATCCGTTTAAAACAGAAGAAATAGCTATAAAAGGCAGTCCAATTGCAATAAAAAATAATGGTATAAAAGACACTATATTATTTAACCAAGCAGTAGTAATAATTTTAGAAAATATCAAGATTGTAACACTGCTTACTATGCCTAATAATAATGCAAAAATATTACAACTTCTAACAGCTTTAAAACCATTAGAAAAACCTCCTTTTGCAAATTCTTTGGATACAATAGTAATGCAAGCAAGATTTAATCCAGAAGTAGCTATAGTTATAGCTAACATATATACAGACATAACTAAATCAAATATACCAACTGCTTCTGAACCTATTTTATTTGATATATATATTCCAAATATCATACTAATACTTCTCATAACTACATTTGTTATAGTTAATATAGAACCATTAATTAGAAATTTTTTTGTTCTTTTCAAAATATCACCATTTAATTTTATTAGGTTTATTTAAAATTATGAAAATATATCAAAATTGCATAAAACTATCTTAAGGTTACATTTATGTTACAATAATATTAAATTTTTTTATACAAAATGAAAAAATATGATATAATTATATTTATAAGCGTAAAACTAATATAATTAAAACAATTGTTTTATAAAGCTTTTTAGCTGTTTAGATTATTAATATAAAAAGAAAGAGAAAATGTTATATGGAACAAGAAAATCTATTAGAAAAAATATATAATAAAATGAATTTACAAATAAAACAAATAGGGGAAAATGAATATGCAATGCGACTTGGTGAGCATGTTGCAAGTCTAATTAATGAAGGATTATTATGTAAAGGTTTTTGTAATAATCAATATTATTGTAGTCTTGATAAAAATAATGATTTATATTATGATTTAAAAGAAAAAGTAAAAAATAATTCTATAAAAGATAAATTGATATGGAATGAATGTAAGAAATTAAAAGAAGATTACCCAATTATTTCTCAATATTGCGATATAGTTGAAAAAATAAAAAATTTAGAAGGCAGAGTTGATGATATAGATACTCAAAAGCGAATTCAAGAAAAAAAAGAAAGGTTTGAGAAAGAACTAAATAATATAAGAACTTTAGATAAACAAAACGGAGATAATATTTCAAAATATGAAGATTTAAGATTAAAACAAAATAAGATATTTTTTTATGAAAGGTATTATGTTTCAAAAATATTAAAACAAGGATTATTTGTTGGATCTTTAATAAGTGATTTACAAGAGAAAATGAAACATAAAGGAAAATCAACTGAAGAGATAAATCAAGTTCTTGAAAATTATGTTCAAGGATTTTGTTCAAATATTGATTTCGAACAAATTTCTGAAATATTTGGATATGATAAAAATTACATAAAAAGAGAGCTTTTAAACATATTAAATAATGGAGAAAAAAAGTATTCAGAAAAGCTAGCTGGATATTATGAAGGAGATAAAAAAATATATGATGAAACCATTTATAATGTAAATAAAAAGTATGATAGTTTTTATGAAAAGCTATCAAATGCAATGATAAAACAATTAGAACAACAGATGAATAAAGAACAAGCTTCAAAAAATGATGAAATGAATATAAATTGTGATTATTCACGGAATTAAAAAAGTAAAGCTTTCTGATATTGATGATAACAAAAAATTTTTTCATTTTACTAGAGAAAGTTACATTCCCAAAATCATAGAGGATGGATTAAGAGGTGATCTCCCTGTACGTGAAAATGCTATTGGAAAAGATTACGAAAATCCTTCTATATACTTTTCAGAGGGAGAGCAAGGCCTTTTAAAAACTGTTGATATGTGGATTAGGTGGGAATATAACAGAATCACACATAATAATCGACAACCTAAAGGAGATGTTATAACAATTCCTAGTGCTTTAGAGAAAACGTATAAAAGGATATTTGAAGACTTTAAAGATAGAAGATATTTTCAGCTAGATTTAGTTGAGGGCACAGATAAAGAAATTTCCGATTTTTCACATGATAGTGAAGATTTTAAAAAGAAAGGTACTATAGATAAAGGAGGACCTACACATTATACAAAATGGACACTAGGCTCATATATTGACTGGAGTACGGCAAAGTTAGAAGATTGTAATATGATGACTCATGTTGGAGGAAGAAACATCAACATTGATAGAATAAGAATGGTTGTAGATGTGAAAGGAAGATCAGATGCTATATCTATAATTAAAGAAGTTTATGAAAGAAACAAAGATAAAAATTTAGATATAAGATACTTAGATAGTTTTATGAGATATTTACAAGAGATAACAAAATATGCAGAAAAAAATAGAAGTCAAAATATTGGTAAAGATATGATAGCAGAATTTGATAAAGTTGATCAAATGCATAAAATGGAAGAATTTATACATAAGGAAGCAGTAGAACTAGACAGTGTAGGAATAGAGTAACGGAGGTGAATGTAGATGAATAATGAAGAATATTCAATTGCATGTACAGAGGTTTTAGAAATTTTAAATTATATTTCAGAACAGGACTATAATAAGATTCCAAAAGATGTAATATATAATCTTGAAAAAAATAAGAAAGATGATATGTTATTTTTATATAATCCATGGAAAAGTTTAAATGAACAAAAAATGTCAGAAAAGGGCAGAATTATGATTGCATCTTTGTTTAGAGATTATTTGGCTACTCCCAAACAAAGAGAAAAAATTATAAGATATCAAAAAAACAAAAATATGGAAATTGAAGAAGAAAAAAGAGAAAAAAACAATTAGTTACTAAAAATACATATCCAAAATTTACATAATTTCATATTATATATAAATGTAATATGAAAGGAGGATTTGATGAATTTTGGAATTAAAAGGAATAAAAATAGGATTTGTATTAACAGGATCTTTTTGTACATTTCAAAAGGTAATACCAAAAATGAAGGAATTGATTAAGCAAGAAGCGGAAATAATTCCAGTTATGTCTTTTAATAGCTATAATTTAGATACGAAATTTGGAAAGGCTAAAGATTTTATTTGCGAAATAGAACAAATCACAGGCAGGAAAGTTATCCATACCATCCCGGATGCAGAGCCAATAGGACCAAAAAAGATGACAGATATCATGGTTATAGCACCATGCTCACGGTAACACAATTGCTAAACTTGCGTGTGATATTATAGATACACCAGCTGTTATGGCAGCTAAATCACATTTAAGAAATGGAAGACCTTTAGTTATTGCACCTTCTACTAATAATGGTTTAAGTGGAAATGCTGAAAATATCGGAAAATTATTAAATAGAAAGAATTATTATTTTGTGCCATTTAGGCATGTAAGAATGAATTATACACAAAAAATTGTACAAGTGGTTAAATGCTTAAAATTTCTGATTTTGAAAGAATTGACAAGAGAAAAAATATATGGTAGTATATAAATATAATAAAAATTTAAAAGAGGGAAAATTATGAAGTCACAAATATTTTTAAACCAACTACATCATCATCGTAGGAGCTTGTAACTATATGCTGGTAAGCACGTAGGTACAGGCTTAAAATGCTGTGCCTACGATAGAGTTTAAAAATATTTTTATTATAAAGATATAATTTAAAAACTATTTGTAGGAAATTTAAGATTTCACAGATAGTTTTTTTATTATATCTTTTTTTATTTAAAAATATAAGACTTCATAATTTTAATTAAGAAAGGTGATTAAAATGAAAAATTTAAAATTAAAAAATGTAAAAGGAACAACAGATTATACTAGCAAGGAGCAAATGATAAGAAATTATATATCAAATACCTTACAAGAAATTTTTAAAAAATATGGATATAAACCATTATCAACATCATTATTGTGCTATTATGACTTATTAACTTTAAAATATGAAAAAGATAATGATATATTAAAAGAAGTATATAGGGTAACAGATCAAGCAAAAAGAGATTTAGCACTAAGGTATGATTTAACAGTACCATTTGCAAAATATATTGCAATGAACAAAAATATTAAACTACCATATAAAAGATATGAAATTGGAAAGGTATTTCGAGATGGACCAGTTAAACAAGGCAGAATGAGAGAATTTATTCAATGCGATGTAGATTGTGTTGGACTAGAAGATCAAATGATTGAAGCAGAATTAATTTCATTGTTTGTAGAAGGATATAAGAAATTAGGAATAGATGTAATTATAAAATATAACAACAGAAAGATATTAGAAGGGATAATTGAAGATTGTAAAATAGATAAAGGAAAAATAAATCAAACAATAACAATAATAGACAAATTTGAAAAGCTAACAAAAGACAAAATATTAGAAGAATTTAGTAAAGTAGGAATAGAAAAAGAAAAGGTTATAAAATTAATAGATAATTTTAAACTAAAATTTAATGAAATACAAAGTAAATCCAGAAAATTACAAAACATAAAATTATCGAGCGGTATAAAAGAAATATCTAAGTTAAATCAGTATATTGAGCAATTAGGATTAAAACAATATGTTCAATATTCTTCAACATTAGCTAGAGGTCAAGAATATTATACAGGTACAGTATTTGAGGTATATTTAACAAGTGGAGAAATAAAATCTAGCATAGGAGGTGGAGGAAGGTATGACAACATGATAGGAGATTTTATCGGTGATGGTAAAGCATATCCTGCAGTAGGAATTAGTTTTGGATTAGATGTAATATTTGAAATACTAAAACAAAGAGAAGAGTTTGATAATAATTTGGTAGATGTATATATTATTCCTATGGAAAATAAGGTAGAAGCATTAAAAATAGCAACAGATTTAAGAAAACAGAATATGACTGTTGATATTGAGATGAAGAATAAAAAATTAAAAAAATCACTTGATTATGTAAATACAGAGAAAATTCCATTTGTTATAATACTTGGGGATGAGGAGATAAAAGAAAGTAAAGTTATAATAAAAAATATGAAAACTGGAAAGCAAATAAAAGTGAAAATACCACAAATTATGGAAACAATTAAAAACATGAAATTAAACTATAAGATCTTTAATCCTGGTGGAAATAAAACTGCACTAATAATAGGAAACAATTATACACAAGAAGAAAGGAAAAAAATTAATAATTATATATTAAGTATAAATTCAGAAATAGAACAAGTAGGTTTTATAAATCAAGAAAATTATGAATTAAAAATGTCGGGAGGAGAGTTTTGTGCTAATGCCACAAGATGTGCGATTTATCAATATCTACAAGGAAAAGAAGGAAAAATAGAAATAAAAGTATCTGGTTGTAAACAAAAATTATTAGGTGGAATTGACAAAGAAAATAATGTTTATGTAACAATGAAAATAAATAAAAAATCAAGCCAAATTTTATATAAAAAAGGTAAATTTAATTTTATAGATTTAGATGGAATTTTATTAGTAGTATTAAATATAAAAGATTCAAAAGAGTATATACAAGAATTAAAACAAAATGAAGAATATACAAAATTAAAATTAAAAGAAATGATGAAGGAATTTGAAACAGATAAGAAGGCAGTAGGAATCATATTATTAGAACAAGATAGAGATAATCTAAAAATTAATCCAATTATTTGGGTAAAAACAATCAACACTTTGTATTATGAAACTGCTTGTGGAAGTGGTAGCATTGCAACAGCAATTTATAAAAATAGTATAGATGGAACAAATAATTTTCAAATAATACAGCCATCGGGTTATTTGCTAAATGTTAAGTTGAATATTATAGATGATTACTTGGAAGATGTTACGATAAAAGGAAAAGTAATAGAGGAGTGATTAAAATATATGAATGTAGAGAATATTTTAGAAGAATTAGTAAAATTTAATACCGTGAAAGATCAAGAAAATACAGCAATTTTAAATTATATTGAAAAATTATTAAAAAATAAAAATTTTAAAACAGAATATAAAAGCAAATGTTTAATAATGAGTTTAAATAATAAAATAAGTAGATTAGGTTTTTTAGGACATACTGACACAGTAACAGCAGGAGAAGGTTGGAATACCAATCCATTTCAATTAGTTCGAGAAAATGATAAATTAATTGGATTAGGTACTTGTGATATGAAAGGTGGAATTGCAGCAATCTTACAGGCAATACTAGAAACAGATTGGGATAAATTAAAATATGGGATAAAAATATATTTAACATATGATGAAGAAATAAATTTTTCTGGAATAAAAGAGTTAATTAAATTTGAGAAATTTCCTAATTATATGATTATAGGAGAACCAACTAATAATGAAGTTATGAACAGTAGTAAAGGGTTATTAGAATTACAATTAATATTTGAAGGCATATCTGCTCATTCTAGTTTATTAAATCAAGGAGAAAATGCAATAGAGAAATGTTTTAATTTCTTAAATGAATTTAAAATGTTCTACTATAAAATAGAGAATGAAAAAAATGATAATTTTGAAATACCATACACTACAATGAATATTGGTAAAATTACTGGTGGAAATAGTATTAACATTGTCCCAAATAAATGTGAAATATGGATTGATTTTAGAATAATAAATAATTCTCATATGATGCTAATATTAAACAAAATAGATGAATTAATAAAAAAATATGATGGCAATTATAAAATACTAAACCAAATAGATTCTTTTGTATCAAAAGATAAAAAAATTTACTCAACCAATTTTATTACAGAAGCTAGTTTTATAAAATCAAAATATAAATATATAATGGGTGTAGGACCAATTAATCCCCATAAAACAAATGAATATATTACAAAAACAAGTTTAGAAAAGTTAGTTGAGCAGTACAAGGAAAAAATCCAAAAAATATGTAAGTGATTTTATTTAACTGATATAAATCATATATAAACGAATACATCAAAAATGTCCGTTTGAGCCATTTTTTTGAGAAATTCAAAAGAATATTTTGACACTATGAAAATGTATGAAAAATAAGGCAAAATTTAGATTTGGGGTGTGTCATGGTTAAGGGGTATGATGCAGAGTAAGGTGAAAAACAGAAAAATAGAGTGTGTATTGTCGGCAAGAAAAAAACAACGATAGAAAATTTTTAAAAAGAAAGAAATCCAGAAATTCAATAAAGAAACGACAAGTGAAAAGTTAAATACAATTTGTATGAGAAAAAGCCATTTGAAAGCAATATTTTAGTCAAAAAATATTGCTTTTTTTGTATATATACTTCCGGCTATGCCGGTAGTAAAGAAGGCTTTAGCTTTGTAATAGACAAAACTCCCTTCAT
>CANQVM010000016.1 GCA_947627265.1 uncultured Clostridia bacterium
ATTTCTGGGGGTAAGGGGGAACTATGCCCTTTTTTCTTATTTTGGTTTTATTTTTATAAATTTTTCTTTCAAACTATCACTCCTTATTGGATATATTATATAGTATTGTATTTTTAAGGTCAAGCTCTAAATATTATTATATCAACTTTGGAGTACTAAATAATAATTTCATATTTGAATATTTATATAATTGCCAGTTAATATTATTTTTACATATATACGTAAGCAATCAAATGGAACAAAGTAAAGTGCTAATTGGATCAACTTTCATATTATTTTTTTATTATAAAAGTTGTGATGCAATAGACTAGTAAAAATAAAATTAAGGTTAAATTAAAATTTTACATTAAGTACTTGCTACATTTTGATTTTTAATGTAATATAATAATATAAATTGAAAGAAATGCAAAAAATTTTATAGAAAGGAGTTAAAATATAATATAAATAAATATAGCGCCTGGACATTTTTATAAAATGTTGACGAGGTCTAGAGCTATCGAAATATTCGGCGGATACTCTAGTGGCTTTGCTTAAAGTCATAGTATTAATAAAAAAAGCAATAGTAATATTGTAACAAAAATTAATACAATTAAGCTTTATTTTGCATACTTTCAATTCCATATTTGATTTTTTTAAGGAGGATTTAATAATGTGTGGAATTGTAGGTTACATAGGAACAAAAAAAGCAAGTTCCATTTTAATTAATGGGCTTTTAAGATTGGAATATAGAGGATATGACTCTGCTGGTATTTCAACCATTGAAAATAATAGCATTTCTATTATGAAAGATAAAGGAAGAGTTAAAAACTTATATAATTTACCTGGAATTGATGGTTTAGAAGGAACTATAGGAATTGCTCATACAAGATGGGCTACTCATGGTAAACCTTCTAAAGAAAATTCTCATCCTCATATGGACAATTCAAAAACTTTTAGTGTTGTCCATAATGGAATTATTGAAAATTACAATGAACTAAAAAAATTTTTAGTAAAAGAAGGCTATACTTTTTATTCTCAAACAGATACAGAAATTGTTCCTAATTTAATTCATTACTATTATTCAAAAGATGATAAACAAGATGATTTAAAATTATTAAGAGCAGTAAAAAATGCATGTTCAGATTTAAAAGGAAGTTTTGCTTTAGAAATCATTAGTAAACATTATCCTGATAATATGATAGTTGTTAGAAAAGATAGTCCTTTGGTTATTGGTAAAGGTGAGAATGAAAATTATATATCTTCTGATATTCCTGCTATTCTTTCTTTTACAAGAGAATTTTATCTTTTAAATGATTTAGAATTTGTTGTATTATCTAGGAATGATGCAAAATTTTATGACAAAGATTTAAATAGAATTGACAAAAAAGTTCAAACTATTGAATGGAATGCATCAAGTGCAGAAAAAGATGGCTTTGAAGATTATATGTTAAAAGAAATTTACGAGCAACCAACTGCAATTAGAGAAACTATTGGGGCAAAATTATGTGAAGATTCTAAATGTGAATTTGATGAATTAAATTTTACTAAAGAATATTTACAAGGTCTTCGAAAAATATATCTTGTTGCATGTGGTACTGCAATGCATGCTGGATTAGCTGCAAAAAATATGTTAGAACATATTTGTAAAATTCCTACTGAAGTTGATATTGCTTCTGAATTTAGATACAGAGATCCTATTATAGATGATAAAACTCTATGTGTTTTTATTTCTCAATCTGGAGAAACAGCAGATACTATAGCAGCTCTTAAACTTTCTAGAGAAAAAGGAGCTAGAACTTTAGCAATTAGTAATGTAATTGGAAGTTCAATTACAAGAGAAGCTGACTACTCAATTTATACGCATGCAGGTCCAGAAATTGCTGTAGCATCAACTAAAGCTTATACTTCTCAAATTGTTTTACTTTCTCTTTTAACTATTTATTTTTCTGAAATTTTGGAAATATCAAAAGAAGAAATAGAAGCTTTAAAGAAAGATGTTTTAGAATTACCTACAAAAATTGAAGATACTTTAAAATGTTCAAATAAAATAAAAGAATTTAGCAATAGAATTTATCAAGAAAAAGATGTATTTTTCTTAGGTAGAGGAATTGATGAAACAGTTGCAAAAGAATCTGCTTTAAAGTTAAAAGAAATATCTTATATACATGCTGATAGTTATCCTGCTGGTGAATTAAAGCATGGTCCTATTGCATTAATTGAAAATGATATTACAGTTATTAGTATTATGACAGATCCAAAATTAGTAGAAAAAACTATAAGTAATATTCAAGAAGTAATCACAAGAGGTGCTAAAACCTTAGTGGTTACTAACCAAAAAATAGATGATAAAATGTTTGATACTGTAATTCATATTCCTGAAACAAATTCTTTTGTTTCACCAATACTATCTGTTATTCCTTTGCAACTATTGTCTTATTACATTTCAAAAGAAAAAGGGTTAGATGTAGATAAACCAAGAAATTTAGCTAAATCTGTTACTGTGGAATAATAACTCAATTAACTTTAATATTTGGTTATATAATATAAATATAACCAAATATATTAGTAAGAAAGAGCAATTACTATTTAAAAGTTATTGCTCTTTTTATATTTCAAATTTTTTAAAGCTTTTTAAAGTACTATTAACCAATTAAAAGTTTCACAATAATTAAACAAACTGTTCCTGGTAACCCTAATAATCCGAATTACAACACTTGTAAAAAAATTTAAACCAATATGAAATCCAAATGATGTACCTACTAAATTAATAATATAGATAGTAATGCCACCAAGAATAGAATTTATTACTAATTTCAATATTTTTTTTAATGGCACAATAAATATTTTCCCAAATATAAAAATAAAACATATACATGCTAAATAGGTAATTAGATTTGTATTCATTAATCTCAACTCCAAACAAAAATGATAATAATTTCTTATTACCATTTGTATGTTTGTATATGGACAAATATTACTTTAAACTGCTTCTTCTTCATTATCCCAATAAGTAAATTTTTTATCATTTATCATATCTACTTCAATTCCTTTTGCTTTTGCAATTTTTATTAAATAATCTAATTTTGCCTGGTTTGCTTTAATTTGATAAGTATAATAATCTACCAAATCTCCTTGTGCATATTCAAAATTACTATTATCTCTCTTTAACTGTTCTCTTGTATTAATAATTGTTTTAATTAACTCAATTTCTCTATCTATTTCTGTTTTTTCTATAATTTGTATTTCTTTTTTATATTCTTCTTGCATATAAAATCCCCTTTATAACTTTTTATTTCTATTATATTCCTATATTTCAATTTTTATTCAAAAATTAAGTATTAACATTCTAAATATTAATATATTATTTACTAAAGTTTTAAATTTAACAAAAAAATAACATAATTTTTGCTTATCCTCTTGTTTTTTTGCCAATTTTATAGGATAATATATATGTATGATTTTATTTTTTTGAAAGGATTGTTTAAATGAAATATATTGATAAGTTTTTAAATAAATTACATACAGATAGAAATACGTTTGCAACATATATACTTACATTAATGACTGTATATTTAGCAATTGATAGAATAGTTGAAATGCTACTGATGATATTTACTGGTGTATCTTTTTCATATTGGGGACCAATTGAGTATACTCTTGCTCTTGCTTGTCCCGTATTTGCTTATTTGTTTTCAGGACCTTCTAAATTTTCTACTTCCAAAGCCAAAAAAGTTACGTTATTTTATTTATATGTAATTGGACTATATATTATAGCTATTTCGATGTTTACACAATGGCTTAATATGGGAGCTTGGTTATTTTTGCTATCAATTCCAAATTATGTAGAAATTATTACTGATTTTTCTCATTTAGTAACTCCTGCTATGGTTAGCATATCTTTATATTTACCACTCGCTACTGTATTTCCATTATTTAAATGGTTATATTTTGGAGTAAGAGATAGTAAAGATAAAATTCGTTCAATTTGGGATTATCCTGGAATTAGTTTATCTAATAAAAAGGAAGGAACTGGTCCTTATACTGCGGAAGTTTACTTATGTTATGATGTTGAAACCGGAAAATCTATAACTATTCCTGAATCTTCAAGATATCAATCATTATTTGTATGTGGTGGCTCTGGTTCAGGTAAAACATCTATGGTATATGAACCCCTAATTGCAAGAGATTTAGAAAGAAAATATTTCTTTAAAGAAGTATCAAAAGAAATGGGATATACTGCTTTAAAAACAAAAATAGCAGTTTTAAATGCTCCTTATGACAATGATTATTTAAATAAAAACTTTAATCTTAATATGTTAACACCTGCAGATGATAAAGAAAACATTTTTAAAACTTATATGAAAAAAATGATTTTAAGCACTATGGGAAATGATATAACTTATAAAAATTTAGGATTAACCCTTATGGCTCCTGATTACGAAGTAATTAGCCATATGATAGATGTATGTAAAAATTTTGGGATTTCTTATAATATGATTGATCCAAATAATACAAATTCTATTGGTTTAAATCCATTCATATATGATGATTCATCTAAAATTGCTATTAGTATCTCTTCTGTTATAAAAGCTATGTATAATACATCTCATAATAATACTGATGAAGCATATAAAGAAGATATTGCTATGCAGGCAATTGAAAATTTGGTTATTATTCTAAAAGAAATGTATCCAAGAATGAATGAAGGCAAATTACCTAATATGGAAGATATGCTAAAAATGTTTACTAATTTTGAGTTAATTGAAAAAATGTGTGAAATATTAGCCCACGATGATCAATTAAAAGAAAAATATAGCGTACAACTTGCTTATTTTAAAAAGAATTTTTATTCAGATGCTCCTGGAAAATCTAGTATTGAAAAATATATTTATTCAGTTGTAAGTCAATTAGATAATTTACTTAGAATTCCTGGAATTAAAGGAATTTTATGTAATAGAAGTGAAAACTTAAATTTTGATAACATGTTAGCAAATGCTGATGTTACATTTGTTTGTACTAGGCGTGGGGATTTAGGAGCTGCTGGTCATAAAGCATTTGGTTTGTTCTTCTTAATAGCTATGCAGAATGCAGTTTTAAGAAGACCTGGTATAGAAAATTCTAGAATACCACATTTTTTATATATTGATGAGTTTGCTGATTTTATTTGTAAAGATACTGAAGCAATGTTTACAATGTATAGAAAATATAAAGTGGGAACTATTATTTCAACTCAAGATTTACAACAATTAGAAACACCACACTTAAAAGAAAATTATAGAAATACTATTCTTTCTAACTGTGCTAATAAAATATATAAAGGAAATGGAACTTTTGATGATTTACAATGGTGGTCTAACGAATTTGGATCTAAAAGAGAATGGGTTTACACAAATAATATGGATATGGGAAAAATGGAATATGATGCAAAATATAATAATGTAAAATGGGATTTTGTTAAATACTTTAAAGAGGGCAAACTTCAAACTATAAAAGATAAGGACTGTGCTTATAAAATAAAAGGTTCTAATGGAAAGCCTTTAGTAGGACAAGGTAGATTAGGATATTTAGAGTCTAAATATAAAGAAACTCATAAAATTAAAACATTTGATTTTGGTAAATATTCTGATGGAGTTACTACTTCTTCTGAAGACAACAACAATGATTCTTTTAAAAAATTTGATTTAAAAAATATTGACTTTAGAGCTGAAAATAATGAATATGATCCAATACAAATAAATACAAATAATTCTAAATATTTCTTTGATAATGAAGATGCAATAGTAGTAAATTTGAAAAAAAAGAATTCTAAATAATAAATAGAACATGAGATTATATTTTTAATATAATTTCATGTTCTATTTATTATTTAAAAATTTAATCCAACCAATTGAATTATCACTCCTGATGATACTCCAATTGCATACAATAAAGCTACTATTTTTAAATTATTTTTTATACCTTTATTCATTTTAAATAATACAGCAAGTCCCACTCCTGAGCTCACTAATAAGCCTGAAATCATAGTTGATGCTGTTATAACTTTTTCTATATATAATTGAGTTAATATAACTGATGATGCACAATTTGGTATTAATCCAATTATTCCTGCAATAATTGGACCTAATATAGGATTATATTGTATAAATTGTGCTATTTGTTCTTCACCTATAAAATAAATTGCAATATTAATAATTAATGTAATAACTATTATAAATAAAAAGATATGAACAGTATGTGTTAGTGCTGATTTTGAAATTCCATGATTACAATGGCAATGTTCTTTTTCACATAAATCTACTATTTTTTCATCCTCTTGTTTATTTTTTTTTCTAATAATAAAGTCAATTGTAATCCCTGCTATTATACCAATTAATAATTTTACCGCTAATATTTTTACAATTGTGGTAGTTGGTACGGCCTCTGATATAAAAATAGGTAACATTTCATCTGAAGTAGATAAATATACTGCAATTAATGTTCCTAATGTTATAACTCTGGCAGCATATAAATTAGTAGCAGAAACAGAAAATCCACATTGAGGAAATATTCCTAACACGCTTCCTATAATTGGTCCAAACTTCCCTGATTTTTTTATTATTTCTTTTGATTTATTACTTGTTTTATGTTCTATGTATTCCATAATTAAATAAGTAATAAATAGAAATGGTAACAATTTAATACCATCAATTGCTGTGTCTTTTAATATGTCTAACATTTTTTCTCCTTTTCTTTCATTTATTCATAATAGCATATTTTTCTACGAAAGTAAAGTACTATATCTTAATTGTATGTAATATTTTATATTATTGCATCAACTTTTATATAATAGGGATATCTATATGACTTTTCTATTATATAAAAAGTCAAAAGGAAATAAACCTTTTGACTTTTCATCTTCTTCTATAACATCCAGAAATTTGACCTGTTGTACCATTTGTATTTGGAATTACATTTATTCTAGCTGTTACACCATTATTAGTTGTATTATTAGATCCGTTACAACTACATCCTGATGTATTTTGGTTTAGGCTATTAGAAGTTATAGTTAATAAGTCATTATTAATTCCATTAGGTGTATTGCTAGATATTGTAAGTAAGTCTCCATTTTCTAAATTGTTCGTATTGCTATTTATTGTAAGCAACTCATTTGAATTATTATTGTTTTCGCAACATCTACCATCATTATTGCTATTATCGTTACAACATCTACCATTATGTTCATTATTATCTCTAAAACGCCTTATTAAAATATGAATAAAAGAAACTATAGATGCTGTAATAAAACTAATTATAGTATATATAATGGTAGCAATTAAATAATTTAAATTGTTTATTGCAATTGTTACAACTAAAAAAATCGCAAATATAACTGCTGCTACTAATGCTGGATTTCTTAAAACTTTTTGTAAAGTTATTGAAATAATAATAGTAGCTAATGGTAAAGCAAAGAATATAAGTAAATTATTCATAACTTTTCTCTCCTTCTTTTTTACTATATTTTATGCTTTATTATTATATTTTGTTAATATTTTCTATTCATATTCTACTTTTACTAAATATAAACCTTGTGGTGGCAAAGTTTTACCTGCTTTTTCTCTTTGCTTTGATTCTATAATACCTGGAATATCTTCAGGCTTTATTTTTCCTATTCCAACTTCTACTAATGTCCCTGATATAATTCTTACCATATTATACAAAAATCCATTACCTGTTATTTCAATCCATATTCTATCGCTTGTTTTTTTTATTACTTCAGCTTTATATATAGTTCTTACACTGCTTTTACTACTTGTACCACTAGCTTTAAATGCTTTAAAATCATGTTCTCCTTCGAAGTATTTTATTGCTTCTTGCATCTTTTTTATATCTAATTTTACAGGAATATTGGTTTCCAAATTTCTATAAATTGCTGTCCCGTATTTAGAGTTATTAATTATATATCTATATGTTTTCTTTTTGCATGTAAGTCTACTATGAAATTCCTCACTTACCTCCTCTGCTGATAATATTCTAATTGATTTCTTTAATTTTGTATTAATAGCAATTGGAAATTTTTCAATTGGAAGATTTGAATTTGTTTTAAAATTTGCAACTTGACCTAAGCTATGAACACCTCTATCTGTTCTCCCTGATCCTATTAAATCTATATTTTCTCCTGTTATTGCTTCAATAGCTTTTTCTATGTTTCCTTGAATATTTAATTTATCTTTTTGTTTTTGCCATCCGATTATATTCTTTTCCATCATATTCAATAATTAGTTTTATATTTCTCATATATAGTTATCATCCCTTCCTAATGTAAAAATTAATTAATCATTTTAAATTCTTATATTATTTTTTTATAAAATGATATTTATAAAAGTCGCAAATAAAATGCGACTTTTGTTTTTATTTTTCATTTTCTTTAATTTGTTCACTTTCTTCTTTAATTTTGTTTTTCCATTCTTTTAATTTATTTTTCCTTTGCTTTTTTTCAGATGCAAATCTTTTGGTAATGATATTACTTATTAATATCTTTTTTAAAACATCTTCTCTAACATCTGCAATTAATGTTCCATCTTTTGCAACTGATATTTTTCCTGTTTCTTCTGAAACAACAACAGCAATACTATCTGATTCTTTTGAAATTCCTAAAGCTGCTCTGTGTCTTGTTCCTAATTCTTTTGCAATATTTTTATCATCTGCTAATGGCAATACACATGCAGCTGCTGTTATTTTATTTGATGATATAACAACTGCACCATCGTGTAGTGGTGTTTTGGGTTCAAAAATATTTACTAATAATTGTGGTGAAACTTCTGCATACATTGGAATTCCTGTTGCTGATATATCTTGAATTTTAATATCTCTTTCAAACACAATTAATGCTCCTTTTTTTGCTTTTGATAATTCTGTTGCTGCAATAACAACTTTGTAAATATCTTCTTTTGTTTTAGTTGCTAAGTCTTTATCTATTCCAAAAAATTGTGCTATTTTGTTTGTACCTAATTGTTCTAATGCCCTTCGTAGTTCAGGTTGGAATATTACAATAATTGCAATAACTCCCATATTCATAATGCCTGTTAATATCCAATTTAAAATTTTAAAATTAAGTAATCCACTTACCCATGTTGCAATAATCAATAGAGTAATTCCTTTTATTAATTGCCATGCTCTAGAACCTTTTACAATTTTAAAAAAACAATATAATAAAAAAAATACTAATGTCAAATCAATAATAAGTGTAATTAACTCAAATGGATTTGACTGTAATGATTTTATATACTCTAATATATTGTCTTTATAAAAATTTTCCCAATTCATTCCTAAATTTATTATCATTTATTTCTCCTATTTTTTTATATCAATGCATAGATAAGAGTAGCTAAAGTACCTACTACCATTAATACTGCCAAAAAGCCCGCCATTACTTTTACAAATATTTGGCCTTTATCATATTTTGGTTTTTTATATGTTTGGTTTTCTTTATTTTTCATTTAAGTTTCATCCCTTTCTTTACTTTAAAAAATATATAAACTAACTTTTTTAGTTATTTTTTATTTGAATTATTATTTTCTCTAATAAATATTATAGCATATTATATATTTTTTTCAATTACTTATATTTATTTTCCACAAATTTCTGTATTTTTATTTTGAATACATTTTTATACTTTATATTTTATACTATAAAATTTTTGGTGAATGTCTTCCTATGTATAGGAGAAAGTCCATATTTTTTTATTGCTGAAATATGTTTTGCTGTGCCATATCCTTTATGGGATAAGAAACCATACTGTGGATATACTTCATCCCATTGTCTCATAATTCTATCTCTTGTTACTTTTGCTAAAATTGAAGCTGCTGCTATATTATAACATTTGGCATCACCTTTTATTATTGGTTCATATGGTATCCCTCTTGTATTAATATGATTTAAGGCATCTATTATAATTAAATCCGGCTTAACTTTTAAATTATCTACAACTTGTGTTACACCTTCTTTAGTAGCATTTAAAATATTTATATCATCAATTACATCTTGTCCAATAATTCCAACAGAATAACTAATTGCTTCTTCTATAATTAAGTCATATAATTTTTCTCTTTTCTTTTCTGAAACTTTTTTTGAATCATTAATTCCTTCTATCATTGAGTCTTTTGGCATAATTACCCCTGCTACTACTACTGGACCGGCTAATGGACCTCTTCCTGCTTCATCTATTCCACATATATTTTTAAATCCTTTATTATATAATTCCCTTTCTATTTTTTTTAATTCTACTAATCTTATTTGTTCTTTTTCTTTCATTTTTACTCCTACTGTTTTTGCTAATTTTTAATTTGATTTTATTTATTCTTCTATTTTCTCTATATCTGTTAAAGAATAATTTCCATTATATCCCTTTGTATTATATACTTCAACTGAAAGTTCTTTATTCTCATCATTTATTACATCATTAAATTCAATAAGGTACTGTTCTTGTCCTTTTAGTTCAATTTTTTCTAATCCCCATTTAACTAAAGTATCTTTTGTTAATACATACAATTGATTGTTACTATCAGAAAATCGTTCTGTTGATGTTTGCAAACCTGCTTCATCTTCATATATTTCTTTTCTAACTTTCTCTTTTTTTTCATCATCTGGGTCTATGCCCATCTTAAAATTCGCTTCTTCCAAATATTCTTTTGCTTTTGCTTCAATTAATAGCATATTTGTCTTTATTTCTTCCAAACTAGCTTTTTCAATCATTTCTTTTCCTGTGTATATTGATATACCTGCAATAATTAATAGTACAATAATTGTTATAACAAGACTTACTAGAGTAATTCCTTTATTCTTTTCCATTTCTATCATCCTTTTCTTTATTCTTTATGTTATTATATATTTTAAATATGTTTTTTTCAATATAAATTTTAAAATTTTCACCATCTTTTTGTTACTAGTCCTTACAATTCACAGTTAAATTAACTATTAGTAATTATATTTAAAATAAACTTGTGTGTTGAAATCTCCATAAACTCAAAGACTAGTATGTAATTTTCTACAATCAGCCTTCACTATACTAATAAACTAAATAGTAGATAAATTATAACATTTTTTTCACAAAATTTTCACAAATCTATTGTATTATACCTATATAATAGGATATTATATTATAAATATTTTTTTTTAGGAGGATAAAAATGGAAGAAAAAAACAAAGAAGAAAAAACAACAAGTTTTAAAACTGTTCAAAATCCAGGTAATTACAAAACAGTTTATGAATCTGAAAAAAAATCAAAAACTAAATTAGGATTTGGGAGAGGTTTTGTTATTCCTTTTGTAAGCGGCGTTTTAGGATGTTCTGTAGTAATTGGAACATGCCTTGGAATTCCATCAATTCGTGAAAAAATAATAGGGACTTCTAATGCAAAAAATTCACCTGCTAGTTTAGAAAGTGGCTATATAAGTCAAACTTCTTTATCAAATTACTCTGATACAGCTATTTATGCTGCCAATAAAATTTTACCATCTATAGTTGGAATAAAGGTTGAGTATAGTGTAAACTCTTTACTTTCTATATATGGAAGGCAAGCTCAAACAGCAACTGCTACTGCAAGTGGTTCTGGTATTATTATTAGTGAAGATGGATATATTTTAACTAATAATCATATCGTTGATACTACTTCATCTGAATCTTATTATGAAGTATCAGATGCTACAAAAGTAACTGTAACTTTATTTGATGATGAAACAGAATATGAAGCTAAAATAATTGGAAAAGATGAGCAAACCGATTTGGCTGTTATAAAAATAGAAAAAACTGGTTTATCAAAAGCAGAATTTGCTGATTCTGATAACATAAAAGTTGGAGAATTTGCAATGGCTGTTGGAAATCCTTTAGGTTTGAATAGTAGTATTACTTGTGGAGTTGTTAGTGCTGTAAATCGAAAAGTTACTGATTCAGATGGTAAAAACTTTAATCTAATTCAAACAGATGCTGCTATTAACTCTGGTAATAGTGGTGGAGCTTTGGTAAATAGCGAGGGAAAGGTAATTGGAATTAATACTTTAAAACTTTCTGGAACTGGAATTGAAGGTATGGGATTTGCTATTCCAATTAATTCGACAACTGATATTACTTCTCAATTAATTCAATATAGCAAAGTTAGAAGACCTTATATTGGAATTTCTGGTATGGATTTAGATGAAAAAACAGCTACTGCTAATGGCTTGGTTGTTGGTGTTTATGTAAGATCTGTTGAAGACTTTTCAGCTGCTCAAAAAGCTGGAGTAAAAGTTGGAGATGTTATTATTGAAGCTGATGGAAAAAAAGTAACAACAATGGATGAATTAAATGAAATTAAAAACACCCACCAAATTGATGATGAAATGAAAATTAAAGTAAATCGTGATAAAAAAGAAGAAGAAATAACACTTAAGTTAGGAGAACAACCTTAAAGATAAATAAGTTTTCACTTTAAATTCACACAATGGACAAAATTAGCTGGTAAAATATATTTATAGTCAGTAAGTAAAAAAACTGATTTTAACTAAAACATCCCCTTTTATTTTCAAAAAGAGAAGCTAAAAGCTTCTCTTTTTTTATATTACAATTATATCCATCTCACTTGTACTCGTTTCATTTCCATATGCATATATTATATATAATGCATTATTTTTTATATAAAATTCAGTTGTATTTTCAATTTTGTATATATCTCTTTTAACATCTCTATTATATATATTATAACCTAATTGTCTTAAATCTTCCACTTTCTTTTGCTCTTCTTCTATTGCGTAATTAATTTGTTCTTGTACTTTTTGTTCATCTAATTGTTCAAACTTTAATATGTCTTTTAATGTTATTTCCTTATTATTTCGTAAATCATAGTGATATGTTTTTATTATAACTCTTTGTGCATTTGTACCTTCTTTAAAGTTTGAATGTATCATAACAGATAAAATTCCATCTTGTACATTAGCGACATATTCTACTGTATATATAATATTTCTATTTTCACTTTCTAATATCCTTTTTGTCATATTTACAAATACTTCTTCAATTTCTTTGTTATATTGATTTACTATTTCACTTTCAATATTTATTTTAGGAATTCGTACTTGTAAATCATAGCTATTTACTTTACTTTCTTTTTTTTCATATCCTATGTAAACTAAATCTTCATTTATATCTGTTTTTTTATTGTTATAATCTCCATCGGTACCATCTATTCCATTTGTAAATACATTTAAAAAATCTGTTTTTAGCGTTTCTATTTCTTCCTCATCCTTTTGTCCAAATCTTTCTTCTTGGTTTATTCCTACTAATTTAGCCAGATCTATTCTTGCATAAAATTGAACATAAAAAGCAATAAAAACACAAATAATACAAAACACAATTATAATACTATAAATAATTACATATTTTTTATTTAACTTTTCTTTCTCTGGTAATGTTACATTCATTATTAAACCTCTTTTTTTATTTTAACTACTATTATTATATCATTTCAAATATAATTTATCAATATTAAATTTACTTAACGTTATAAATTATTTTGAAAACCTTAAAAAATCTATAGAAATATTGACTATTTCATATTTTTACGATATGATAATATATATTAATTTAATTAGAAATGAGGAATTTAAAGTATGTTATGTTCAGAATGTAATAAAAATCCAGCAATACTTTTTTATAAAAAAATAGAAAATGGTAAAGAGTCAATGGAAGGATACTGCTATGAATGTGCTAAAAAGAAAGGTATAAATCCATTAGAAGTATTATCACATCAAAATGATATTTTATCAAATAATAAAATCAACTTAAATGATATGACAAAACAATTTGAAACAATTTTTAAAGATTTAGCAGAAAATTTAAATATTGAAGATATTCAAAATATGGATGGAGCAATTACTTTTGAAAGTCAGGGAGATCCTACAAATGATGGAGAACCTCAAAAAATATCTGGTACAGCTATACCATTAGGTTCAATTTTTTCAAATATGTTTCAAGCTAAATCTTCTGAAGATGATCAAGAAGACTTTATTGGTTCTAGAAAAAAAGTAAAAATCGACAAGAAGAAAAATAAAAAACAAAGCAAAAGAAAAAAATATTTAGATACCTATGGTACTAATTTAACAGATAAAGCTAAAAATAATGAATTAGATTTAATTATTGGTAGACAAAAAGAAATTCAAAGAATCGTTCAAATCCTAAATAGGCGTTCTAAAAATAATCCTTGTTTAATTGGTGAACCTGGTGTTGGAAAAACTGCAATAGCACAAGGATTAGCTATAAAAATTGCAAATCAAAACGTTCCTGCTAAACTTTTAAATAAAGAAGTTTATTTATTAGATATGACATCAGTTATTGCAGGCACACAATTTAGAGGTCAATTCGAATCTAGAATGAAAGGCATTATTGATGAGTGTAAAGAATATGGAAATATCATTCTAGTTATAGATGAAATTCATAATATTATTGGCGCTGGAGATGGAGAACATTCAATGAATGCTGCAAATATTTTAAAACCTGCTTTATCTAATGGAGAAATTCAATTAATTGGAACTACTACATTAAAGGAATATAGAAAATATATTGAAAAAGATTCAGCTTTAGAAAGAAGATTTCAACAAGTTTTAGTTGAAGAACCAAATATTGATGATTCTATTGGCATTTTAGAAGGAATTAAAAAATATTATGAAGATTATCATAAAGTAAATATATCTTCTGATGTAATTCGTCAAGCTGTTATTATGTCAGAAAAATATATTCACGATAGATTTTTACCAGATAAAGCAATTGATATCTTGGATGAGGCATGTTCTCGAATCAATTTAGAAAATAAAGATTTATTTGAACTAGAAACTCTAAAACAAGAACTTTTAAAAGTACAGTCTGAGAAAGAAGAAGTTGTTGCAGCAGATTCAACAGAAGATTATCAAAAAGCTGCTGATTTAAAAACTAAGGAATGTCAATTAATTGAAGCAATAGATAAAATAAATAGTAAAATGAAACCAAAACAATTAACAACTCAGGATCTTGCTAATGTAATTGAAAGTTGGACTAAAATACCTGTAAAAAAGATAACAGAAGCAGAAACTCAAAAGTTATTAAATTTAGAAGCTAACTTACATAAGCGAATTGTTGGTCAAGATGAAGCTGTATCAAGTGTTGCAAGAGCAATTAGAAGAAATAGAGCTGGATTGCAAACAACTAAGAGACCACCCTCTTTTATTTTCGTTGGTCCTACTGGTGTAGGTAAAACAGAACTTGCAAAAAGCTTAGCTTATGAAATGTTTGGAAGTAAAGACTCTATTATTAGAATAGATATGTCAGAATATATGGAAAGTCATTCTACTTCTAAGCTTATAGGTGCTCCTCCAGGATATGTTGGATATGATGATGCAGGACAGTTAACAGATAAAGTAAAAAGAAAACCATATTCTATTATTCTGTTAGATGAAATTGAAAAAGCTCATCCAGATGTATTTAATATCTTATTACAGGTTCTAGATGATGGAAAATTAACAGATAGTCAAGGAAATAGTGTAAGTTTTTCAAATACAATTATTATAATGACTTCTAATGCTGGATCTAATACAAATACAAATTCAATTGGTTTTGGTAATCAAACTATTGATAAAAACAAAGTACTTGATCGTTTAAAAGATGTATTTAGACCTGAATTTTTAAATAGAGTAGATGAAATTATAAGCTTTAATTTATTAACTAAAGAGCAACTTTTACAAATTGTTGATTTAATGTTAAATGATACCTTAAAAGCTCTAGCCGAAAAAGATATTAAAATGGAAGTTACAAAAAAAGCCAAAGATTATCTTTTACAAGAAGGAACTAATATAAAATTTGGAGCAAGACCATTAAGAAGAGCTATTCAAAGATATGTTGAAGATGAACTATCAGAAATGATTTTAAAAGGTGAACTTATAGATGGTCAAACTGTTATTGTAGATTTTAAAAATAATAAGCTAAAATTTGAAGTAAAATAGGAGAAGATTATGTTAAAACATATACCAAATGTATTAACCATTGTAAGATTTTTATTAATACCATTTATACTTTTATATATTTTCACTGGAAATTATATATTAGCATTTATATTTTTTACAATTTCTGGTTTAACAGATATAGCAGATGGTTTTATTGCACGAAAATTTAACTTTATATCTAATTTTGGAAAACTAATGGACCCATTAGCAGATAAGTTAACTCAAATTTTCACGCTTACCTCATTAGTTATTTGTAATATTATTCCAATTTGGATTTTAATTATTGTCTTATTAAAAGAATTTATTATGATTGTTGGTGCTTCTTTCCTTTATGGAAAAGATGTTGTTGTTTATAGTAAGTGGTATGGAAAATTATCTACTGTTTTATTTTATTTAGCAATTGTATTTTCTTTACTATTAAAACAATATTCTCTAACTGGATTATGGAGTCAAATTGATTTTATTATTTATTGTTTTGCATTAATAGCCACTGTTTTTGCATTAGTTATGTATATAAAAGATTTATATAGTAAAGGTTTTATTGATAAACAAGACTTAAAAAAGGAAGTTACTGTTGATAAAAAAGAAAAAAAGAAGAAATAAAGCAAAATCCCAACTCATATTGAGTTGGGGTTTCTTTAATTATACGAATTACTTATTCATAATCTTCTATAAGTTGGTTTAAATTCTGCTTTCCATTTACTTCAATTCCTTTTTCCATATTTCTTTTATCTGTTTCTGTTAAATACTCTGTTGAAATATCTGTAGTTTGATATTCTTTTTCTGTTCCATCTTCTAGCACTTCATATACTACAACTTTCCCATTATTTTCTCTTACAATATAATGTTCATTACATTCTCCTTCTTCTTCTCTTGTAATTATAATTTCTGTATCAGAAAATTTTTCTATATTCCAATCTTTATATTTTTCTATAAAGTCCTGTTTTGTTTTATTTACCAATTCATTTGGAATTTTAAGATATTTACTTGTTTCATGTCCGCATTTTTTAAAAAATGTTTTAAATGTAATATAACAATTGGGCGATATTTTTTCTTCTTGAGAATTTGCCTCTAACATTTTATTTTGTATTTCTTGATACTCTTCTGTACAATCATCTAAAATTTCTTCATCTGCAATTTCTGTTATATTACTTTCTTGTGTATTATCTAATTTTGTTCTATATATTATGCCTGCTGTAAATATAGCTCCTATTATTACAATAATAGATATCATTATTATAATTGTTTTATTCATATAAAATCTCATTCCTTCCTCACCTATGTTTATACTACTTGCCGGATATTACAAATTTTCATATAAATTTGTTTTTTATTCTTAATCCCATATAAATGCAATTACCACTATTATTTACAATTTTATTTAAGTTATACCATTTTCTAACATATCCTTATAATATTTAAAATTTAATATTTATTTTTTATCTAATCAGAAACTAGATTTTACTTTTTCTAAATATAATATTGATCTTTTTTTATATTGTATTAATAAATAGTGTTAATACAATATTTCCCATCTTTATCTATTTGTAATGTTATTTCACCATTTTTGTCTGTTCTATAAATGACTGTATTATGATTTTTTAAATTTTCTATAGTTTCATCTGATGGATGTTTAAATAAATTGTTCTTACCTACTCCTATAAAAGCTATTTTGGGGTTTATTTTATCTAAAATTTCTTTTTTACTTGAAGTATTTGATCCGTGATGTGCTACTTTTAAAACATTTGAAATTAATTTATTATCTTGTCCTTTATATAACTCTAAAATCTTATTTTCGGCTATCTCTTCTATATCTCCTGTAAATAATATCGAAAAACTTTCATAATACATTTTCATTACAATAGAATTATTATTTAATGCATTTGTAGTTATTTCTTCATCTTTTTTGGGCCATAAAATATCAAAATATATATTATCCTCAATTATTAGCTTATCTCCTGCTTTTACTACCTCCACTTTAATTTTCTTTTCTTTAACAATGTTTAAAAATTCTTTATAATTTTCTGAATTTTCTATTTGTTTTGAAATTATTACTTCTCCTACCTTTAACTTTCTTAAAATTGTTAAAAGTCCTCCAATGTGATCTTGATCAAAATGGCTTATAAAAATATAATCTATTTTTGTATATCCTTTATCTAAAATGTATGGTAATAATGTATTTTTTCCTACATCATACTCTTTAGATAAACTACCTCCTCCATCAATTAAAATTGTTTGATTTTTAGGGGTTATAATAAACGTGCTATCTCCTTGTCCAACATCTATAAAATTGATTTCTAATTTTTTGGGAATAGTAAAAACAATGATTATTAAAATTAAAATAAAACTACAACTATATTTTACATACTTTATTTTATTTAGTCTTATTCTATATTTTGTAAGAGCAATTATATTTCTTATTCGTAATTGTGTATAATTTAATTTTTTTAAATGATACAGACTATAAATATAATTAATAATTAAGATTAAAATATAATATATAATAATTAGCAAAATTTTTGGAGTTGAAATAATAATTTCCGAAAATGGTAAGTACGAAATCTTTGAAATGAGTGTTAAAGTACAAAACAACCCTTTTAAAATAGGTAAAAATACTTGAACAATAGGACTTAAAATATAGCTAAAAAAAATAACTAAACTACTTAATATAATAATTGGTCCAATAATTATACTTATCAATAAATTTGTAAATAGAAAATATATACCAAATGAATTAAAATGATAAATTATAATAGGTAAAATAGCCAATTGTGCAGAAAGTGTAACTGCAACTATTTCTTTAATTTTATTAATTATTAAGATTACTTTTTTATTAAACTTATATTTAAATTTTGGATTTTTTATTGAAAGACTTTTTAAAAATTTTAACATATTTTTATTAAATATTATAATCCCTATTGTACCGATATATGAAAATTGTAATCCTATATTAGTGATTAAAAATGGATTATATAAAAGAATTAATACTAATGATATAGAAATTGTTGTAAATGTATCATTCCTTCTGTATAAAATATTAGCTACAATCGATATAATTGCCATTATACTTGCTCTTACTACAGATACCGAAAATCCTGTTATAAACATATAAATAATTAAAAATAAAATTATAATAAATCTAGTTTTCTGTTTTCCTACATTTAACTTACAAAGTAACTGAATTCCAAATATAATATAATAAACATGCATTCCTGAAACTGCTAAAATATGAGAAATATTGCTAACTCTAAATTCTTCTTTCATGTCTTCTTCTATACTAGATGTATCTCCTAATAAAATTCCTTTTATAAGTGATGCATTATTTTTATCAGTTAGGTCTTCTATTTTTTGTTTTATACTATTAGATACTTTATGGGCAAAATTAAAGACAAAATTCACTTTATTTTTTTCTAATATATTTATTTCTTTAGTTTTAAGTGACCCATAGATATCCAAAGTTTTTAAATATTCTTTATAATCAAATCCTTTATAATTTCTTTTTGAATTAGGTTCAATAAATTCTCCAATAAAACTTACCTTATCCCCATATTCTAATGTTTTTGTGGATTTTTTATTTATTCTTAAATATAAGTATGTATTTTTATACTGATTACTATTATTAGCATATAAAACTTTTGCTTTGTATATGAAATAATTCTCCTTTTCTATTTTATCACTTAATACAATTGCTTCTCCCTTAAGACTTTGTTCATCTTTATATAGATTATTAAATTTATAATTTTTAAATATAACTATTGAATTTGAAATAATAGAAAAAATTATAATAAATATAATTAATTTTAAATTTATAATTATTTTTATATATCTAAAATATCTTCTAAAACTTATTAACTTAAATTGATTTTCTTTTCTCTTTTTTAATATATTATTAAATTTTATTATTATAAAACATATTGCAATTAATGGGATATAAAAAAGGACTATACTAATATTAAAGTATAGCCCCATTAATATACCTATTATATATCCTATAACTGCAATTAAAATAGGTCTTTTTATTATTATCTTCCTTTCTAATTGCTTTATTTTTATTACATAACTCTTCGTGCACCTACATATCTGTTATTATAATATCCTGATGTTATTGTACTAATAGTTACCCCTGTTGATTTATTAGCAGCATGAATAATTTGACCTCCACCAATATAAATGGCAACATGTGTAATATTAGAAGTTGATGTTCCAAACATTACTAAATCTCCTGGTTGCAATTGGTCTCTACTAACATAAACTCCGTTTGAATATTGACCTGCTGCAGTTCTACTTAATGATACTCCGTGAAGTCTAAATATGTAAGAAGTAAATCCTGAACAGTCAAAACTACTTGGTCCTGATGCCCCATATACATATGCACAACCTAAATATTGCCTAGCAGTTTCTACAACATTTGCCCCTATTGTTGATGGTGCTACTGTTGTTGATTGTTGTTGTTGAGTTTGTTGTTGTTCTAATTGGCTTCTTGAAGTACTCATACTTCTTGAAGTTTCTTGCTTTTTGTCAGATAATAGTGAAGAAGATATATATCCTTCTTTTTCATTAACTTTTACTTTACTCCAATTGTTTTCTTCTGCATATACCTCTACTGCTGTATTTACAGATAATCTGGCAACAATTTCTGAGTTTGTATTAGCTTCTTTTCTTAAGTTAACTGTTTCTGTGTTAACATATAAAGTTTTTAAAACTGTTTCTTCAACTGTATTTTCTTCATTATTAGCATCTGCTACTTGTTCTTGGTTTTGTGTTTGTTCTTGTTGTTTTTCTTCTTTTAAATTTTCTTTTCTAATCCAACCTTTTGTTGTACCTGTTTTTATACATACCCAATCGTTAATTGTTTCTATAATAGTAACTTCTTCATTTTCTTTTACTTCAATAATGTCTGTTGCATTAATAGCTGGTACAATTTTTAATTTTGTATTTTTTGCTACTAGTGTTTTTGCTTCTTGTGTATTTTCTTGTTCTGTATTCTTTTTCTCTGAATTTTCTACTTTTGCTTCTTCTGTACTTGTTGTTTGTTCTTCATTTGTTACATTGAAAGTGTTTTCATCTTTTAATGTAATTAAATCCTCTCTTAAATATCCTGTTATTCCTTTTGCTTTTACTTTGTACCAATTATTTGTTTTTTCTAAAACTTCTACTTGTTCATCTTTAGATAATTGTACTAAAATTTTTCCTTCGCTATCTTCTGTTTCTCTTACATTTGCTGTTTCTACATTTATTGTTGCAGTATTTGCAGCTAAACTTATATTAAGAAAAAATAATGTTATAATTCCTATGGCTGCAAGTATTATAACACTTTTTATGTTCTTTTTACTTTTCATTTTAATATTACTCCTTTAATATTACATCCTGTTTTCAACAACTACTATTATACACACAAAAATGTTTTTTGTCAAGTTTTTCATTTTTTTCCAAATTTTGCTTTTATAAATTATTTATATATTTTATACATATCTTTTTATTTTTTCATTAATTCTTTTAAAGTAAACTGTTCCATTTATTTCCTCCTTTTACACAAAAATATAGTGTATAAATTTATTATCTTTTAAAATTTACACACTATATAATACACTATCCTATCCGCAATTAATATTTTTAATGTTTTTTCTTTCCAGTTTTACTTTTATTGTATATTGTAATACACTTCTCCGCTTTCATCTGTTACTTGTTTTAGTTGGACATCAGATTTTAGACAAACTACCGGACGCAAACCGTAAGCATGAATACCCATACGAGCTACCATCTACATTGCCTTCGTAGCCCACACGCATACTATTGCCAGAGTTACGCGCAGAAGGGGAAGCAAGCCAATATCCATATTCATATTCATTTATTTCATCTTTATCTAAATCTCCTGCATCTGTCGTTCTATGTGGGAAATATAGTGTGTCATAATATCCTGTTCCTTCTCTTCCATCAGTTCCATTTTCTCCTACACTTGATAACCCTATATAGATAGAAGTCGCACCTTTAGTTGTTCCTACATAATAGCCATAAGGTGTAGAATCTGTTCTCGGTAACGCATATAATTTATGAAAATTTTTCGCACTTGCCTCTTTTTTGTTCCAGCTATTTACCCACATTTCTAGAGTTGGTCCTCCTATTGAATATTCTCCTCCTGTCGTTACAAATTTTGACCAATTTCCTGTACATAATAAACTCGCTGCACATTTTGAATTCTCATATTGTGTTGATGAACCACTTGTTGAGGCATGCTTTTTTATATCATAGTTTGAAAATTCAAATAATTTTGGAAAAGCGCAAGCAGTCTTTCCCTCACTTGGCAGTGTACACTCATATGTTGGAATATTTGAACTTGACCAATAATAACAACAGTCTTTGTGTAAACTACCACTATTTCCTGTTGCTTGTTTTAATTTGCTTTTTGACATAGCACAGTCTTCTGTATTACTGCCTGCAGTGGTGTTTTCATCTGTATTAGTTGCTCCTGTTAATTCTTTACATGTGTTTCCTACATAATCTGATGCTATTATAAATATTCTTTTTCCTGTCTGTGGATTTGTTTGTGCATTTTCTCCTTCTCCATCATAGTCTTTTATATAAAATATTCTCCAGTCTTTTGTTGTATCTCCATCTCCATTTATATCTATTCCATAATTTACATATTCTCCATATGTATCTTCTGTTAAATCTTCTGCAGTTATTCCATCTAGCAATGTTACTGTACCATTTCCTTCTATTTTTATCTTATACTCATCTACTACTACTATTGCTGGTAACTCTTTTATTCTATTTTCTTCTCCTTCTTCAAGTCCACCATCTTCTGATTTTGCTGTTATTGGTTTTCCATTATATGTTAGTCCCGGTATGTTATTTCTTAAATTTTCATTTAATTCTTCTACATTTACTTTTCCATCTGTTCCCATACTTCCTAATACTTGTACCTGTACTTGCTCATATGCTCCTGATTTTTGTGTCTTTGTTTTAGCTTCATTTGCTTTTGTTAATATTCCATTTTCTCCTGTTAATGTTGCTATTGATACTCCTGCTAAGATTAAAAGCACAATTATTGTTATTACTAATGCTATTAATGTTATTCCCTTTCTTTCCCCTACTTTTAATCTTTTTTGTTTTAACTCTTTTAACTTATTTTTTAAACTTATTTGTTGTAAGTTTCTTCTTTTCATTTTTCAAACTCCCATCTCTATAATTTTCTGAAACAATAGGGACAGTGAATAAATGTCTCTTTTGTTATTATTTTTTGTCTATAATGCATTTTTACACTTTACAGTGGGACATTTTATCTCTGTTTCCTTTGTCTTTTTTAAGTATGTAAATGCTTCTATGATAGAAACACAAAAAGACAGGACTAAAAACCTATTTTATAGGCTTAGTCTTGTCTTTTTCTATATCTATTATTTCTTTTTTAAAATTATATCTCTTTCTCTTTAGAGTAGCAAGAGTTTTAGCTCGTATCTTCTTTTGCATTTTTATACCTTCTTTTTTACTTTTGTTTCTTGCATTTTTATTTTACACTATTTGTTAGAGTTTAGCAATAGGTTTTTATAATATTTTTTCTAAAAAATAGCTCAAATGTATTGACAAATATGGTTTTTTATAATAAAATTATTTAGCAATTATTTTTGAATATGATTTAAATATAAAACTTCTCCCCGGTGGTTTTAAATTTAAATTTCATATATAATTAAAAAAATAAATAGGAGGGTATATATTACCATGAATAATACTACATATAGTGCAAAAAAAGGTGAAGTTGAAAGTAAATGGTATATTATTGATGCAGCTAATAAACCACTTGGTAGAGTAGCAACAGAAGCTGCTAAATTATTAAGAGGAAAACACAAACCAACATTTACACCAAATATTGATATGGGTGATCACGTTATCATATTAAATTGCAAAGATGTAATTCTAACAGGAGATAAATTAAATCAAAAAATTTATAGACATCACTCAGGTTATATTGGAGGAATGAAAGAAATTCCTGCCAAAGTAATGCTTGAAAAAAATCCAGAAAAAGCTATGACTTTAGCTATAAAAGGAATGTTACCTCATAATTCTTTAGGTAGACAAAGTCTTAAAAAATTAAGAGTATATGCAGGAGCAGAGCACGAAAACCAAGCTCAAAAACCAGAAGTATGGGAGGTAAAATAATATGGCTAAGAAAGAAAAAATCGTTTTTTATGGTACAGGTAGAAGAAAAAATGCAATTGCTAGAGTAAGACTAGTAGAAGGATCTGGAAAGATAACAATTAATGGAAAAGATATTGATGAATTTTTTGGATTAGAAACTTTAAAAGTTATTGTTAGACAACCACTTACTGTTACAAATACAACATCAAAATATGATGTTATATCTGCTGTAAAAGGTGGTGGATTTACTGGTCAAGCTGGAGCAATTAGACATGGTATTGCAAGAGCTTTAAATGAAGCAAATAGTGAATATAGACCAGCTTTAAAACAAAACGGATTCTTAACTAGAGATTCTCGTATGAAAGAAAGAAAAAAATACGGTCTTAAAAAAGCTAGAAAAGCTCCACAATTTTCTAAAAGATAATTTTTATATTTCAAAAAACCTCAGAATTTTTTATATTTCTGAGGTTTTTATTTAGTGTTTTAATGTGTTATATTTTTTATAAGTTTTATTATTCAGTACTTTAATATATTATACTTTTATTGAATCACTTCCATAGCATCACTTTCAGGATTTAATCCTTCCAAATTATAATATGTTTCTGGAATATGTCCTACAATAACATTTTCTAACAATAAAATTTGATTTGTTATGTCTTTTTCAATATCCTGAAATGGTGTTAAAATATTTATTTTACATCTAACTACTAAATAAACTCTATGAAGCGTTTGATTTATTCCTTTAGAAGAAAATTCACTTTTTAAATCAGTATCTACAGTTCCATTAGATGATATTGCTATTTTTACATTAGGTCCTTTACCTGCTAATAATTTAAATCCTGTGAAACTACCGTAAAGCTATTTCTATATCTTCTCTCCCTCGTTTATCTATTTCATTTTGAATGTTTACAGCAACATCTGAAATAATTTGATTTATTACTATCATATTTGAGTTTATCATAGTAATATTTTCATTTGAGTCTTTTTCTACTGTAAATAAATCTTCATAAGAATAATTATTCATTACTTTTGTTGCCTGTTCATTTGATATAATAGTTGCAATAGATTGTGCTCTTGTTTGACATATGGTATCAAATATTGGAAGCACAGCATCTAATATTAATTTTACAGTACTAAAAGCAATAAATAATATTGATAATATTTCTATTACTTTTATTAATTTAGGATTATATCCTTTACTTCCTCTATTTAGACTTATTTTTGGTATTTTAATCCTTGGTCTTGAATAAATTTTATGCATAGCTATTAATAGGAACTTTTGTATAATTTGGTATAAATAATTTTTGTCCAGGATTAATTTTATTTTCATCTTCTATACCGTTTGTTCTTACAATATCCTCTACTGTACTGCCAAAACGTTTTGCTATTTCCCATAAGGTATCACCTTTTTTTACAATATATATTAGTACACTATAATCTTGAGATTCTTTTTCTCCATTTGTTTGAAGCTCATCAATCATATTGATGTTTGCAATTTCATAAGAATTTGCATTCATCATCAAATCAATATTACCTGTTATTGTTCCTCCTTCTTGTATTATAAAATCCTTATTTACAACTTCTATTTCTAGGTCACTATTTATTTTATCATTTTCTGACATATTTTCTAAAGAATAATCAAATGGAATTTTCGTAGTTCTAGACTCAATTTGTAAATCATCATTAGATAATATTATTGTTAATTCCATTTCTCCTTCATAATTAATTTTATTATTTGTTTTATTTTCTTTTTGAATAGATGGAATAACATCTACATCAATTATTTTTTTATTTTCGATTCCTTCTAATACAAATTTTTCTTTTATTTGTTTTGTTTCTTTTGTTGTTTTTTTATTAGTAATTGTTGTTATTTTCTTTTTATTAAACTCAAGATTTTCAATTGGGCTATATAAGTCTTGTATTAAATTAATTTGCTTTTCTTCATATACAGATGCCATTGCTTCTATTTCTATTTCAACATAAATAGAATGTTCTTCAATTTGATTAGGTTTTAATACTATATTTCTTATTTCATAATCTACATCACATATGTTTTCTTCTGTAACATTTGGTAAATCTATAAAGCCTACTACTGGTATTCTTGAATTTATTGTATTTATTCTGTTATCTTCTGTAAGATACATTATTTTAATTTCAGCTTCTGATTTTGTTAAAATTTTGTTATAACTTATTTTTATATCTTTACCACAAATACATATATCCGATTTTAAAATTTCTGCTAAATTATCGACATTATCAATATTAATTGTATCTTTTGCATAAATTTTTGTATTACCCATTCCTACTAAAGAATTTACTCTTAATTCTTCCTTTAACATTTGAATTCCATCAGCATTTTGAATATCATTTACAACTTCTACATCTTCTTTTGTATATATTTTAATTTCTACTTCTATTGCCGCTTTTATTCCAATTTTTCTTCCATTTATTACTTTTGCTTCTATTGATTTTAATTTTGTATATAATTTAAAATCCATTCCCTCTTTACAATTTTGAACCATTATACTTTCTGAAAAGTCTAAACTAGTTGTAAGTCCTCTTACTTTATCTTGATCATCATCTGCCATATACATTATATATGTATTTATATTGCCATCAATTCTAACTTTATCCTCTAAAACTTCTTTTTTATAAACACATACAACCCCACTTGTACAAATTGTATCTAAAATATCTGGCTTTGAATCTGGTACAATCATATCACCTTCTACTAATATTACTTCTTTTTTTGTTGCTACTAATTTATTTACACATAAATTTTCTTTTATTGTATCTACCACCATTTATTTAACCTCCTTCATCTTTCTTTATACATATATATTGCATTAAATTATTCTTTATGACTATAAAAGAATAATAATATAAATAAATATGGTTTTGTATAATGAATTGTTATGTTGTAAATTATTTAGATAAAAAAAAGTAGAATTAAATTCTACTCAGAGTATTGACAAACCCCAGATATTTTTTTCTGGGGTTTTCAATATTTTTAATAAAATTGTAATTTTAAAA
>CANQVM010000017.1 GCA_947627265.1 uncultured Clostridia bacterium
CCCATTTTTTGACCTAATCCTATAAATACAGGGTTACATGAATTCATTAGTGCTTCTCTTAAGCTTTCTGATCCGTGTGGTCTATAATATCTCCAACATTTTATTCTTACGCCTGCTACTTCAATTCCACCAGTGCAACAAAATTCACCTGCATTATCAGTATCTGTTATTCCTTCTTCTAAAGCTGCAGAAGAAGTTATTAATTTGAAAACTGACCCTGGTTCATATGTATCTGCTATTGCTTTATTTCTCCATACTGCCTGTAGTTTTGTAGTTTTTTCACTTTGTTCTAATGTGTCCCATGTTTCTTTTAATTCATCTGTGTATGGTTGATATGGTTCATTTAAATTATAAGATGGATACGTTGCCATTGCTAAAATATCCCCATTTTGTGGGTTCATTATAACAATATTTCCTCCATCTGTACATTCATTGTCAATACATGCTTCTTCCAAATATTTTTCAGCAATTGATTGAATTGTATAATCTATTGTTAATACTAGATCATTTCCATCAATTGCCGATACATATTTTTCTCCTTCTTTTCCTATTTCTCCACCTTTGGCATCTGTATGTCTTTGTATGCTTCCTTGTTGTCCTTTTAATTCATTATCATATTTTGCTTCTATACCATCTAGTCCCTGATTATCACTTCCGCAAAATCCAATAATTTGTGATGCAAAGTTACTATATGGATAATACCTTTTTGTATCTTCATCAATATTAATTCCAGATGTAATATTATTTTTTTCCATCCATACTCTTAACTCATCTGTTTTATCCTTTTCAACTTTTTTTGCAATTGTTTCAATTGAACTCTTTTTCATTACTTTTTTTAAAACTGTATCATAATCTAATTCAAATAAATCTGATAATTTTTTACTAACTTTTTCCTTATCTTCTTTTGCAATATTTCCAGGATTAACTGTAACCGTTTCAACTGTACTACTAACAGCTAATATTTTTTCACCTGTTGCATCATAAATAGTTCCTCTTTTGGGATTAATTTTCCTATCTAATGTTTGTTGTTCATATGCTAATTGTGACAATTCTTTACCTTGTATAAATTGAATAAATCCTAATCTTATTATTAAGCATATAATAATAAAAAAACATATAAAAAGTGTATTTTTTATTTTTCTTTTACTAGATAGTTTTGTTTCAATCATATAATGTTAACTCCTTTCGCAATTTTAAAGTAGAACTTTCCTATTGTATAAAAAATCTCCCTAATCCATTTTATTAGGAAGATTTTTCTTTATGCAAAAGTATTTAAAAGAAAAATTACTTTTTAAGTATAATATTTAAATGCTCACATATTAACATAAATTATAAAAAAAAGGATTGTATATTGATAATTGTTTTTATAATAAATATTAATATATGAGCACTTAAAACTTTGTTATTTTATAAACTATCTAAATTAGTAATTTAAATTACTTTTTATTAAATATTTTATTTACCAATTTTTGAAACCAGTTTTCATTATCTTCCGTATTTGTATCTTCAGTATCAGATTCAACATAGTCTTTTTTCGGTAAGCTAATATATATTGTTTGCTTATTCGTTAATTTTTGCATTCCCAATTTTTCTTTTGCAAGCTTTTCTATATTATTTAAATTTAATCCATTTTCTATATTTACTTTTAATTGTTCATTTTCTTTTTGAATTGATGATAATTCCTTTTTTAAGCCTTGTACTTGGCTAAACTTTTCATTTATTTGAGAGTTTCTGTAACTTATGGTCAATAGCGCAATAAAAACTGCAATAACAATTAATGTTATTCGCATTTGTTTCTTTCTTTGTGCTGTAGATATTCTTGTTTTTCTTTCTGGTAAGTCTTTTGCAATTCTCATTTTATTTTTTTTAGTTTGTTTTCTATTGCTATAATCTGGCTCTAATTTTCTTGGACTTGTACTATATTCATATCTATTCCTGGCCAAAAGTTACTCACCTCCTTTTATTTTCTTTCGAATATCCTTAATTTTGCACTCTTACTTCTTGAATTCTCTATTTTTTCATCTTCTTTTGCTGTAATTGGTTTTTTATTTATTATATATCCCCATGATTTATTGCCACATACACAATATGGTAAATCTTTTGGACACGTACATTTTCCAGCTTCATCAGTATATGCATTTTTTACAATTCTATCTTCTATTGAATGAAATGTAATAATGCATAATCTTCCTCCACTTTTTAAACATTCAATTGAATCTTTAACAGTTTGGTATAAAGGTTCTATTTCATTATTTACTTCAATTCTAATTGCTTGGAATGTTCTTTTTGCTGGATGTCCATCTTTTTGTTTAGATTTTGGAATTGATTTTTCTATAATTTCCACCAATTGCTTTGTTGTACTAATTTCTTTTTCTTTTCTAGCAATACATATGTTTTTTGCAATTTTTCTTGAAAACTTTTCTTCTCCATATTGATAAATTATATTTGCTAATTTTTCCTCATCATATTTGTTTACTATGTCTTTTGCTGTTACAGATTGGGTTTTATCCATTCTCATATCTAATTCATTTTCGCCTAAATAGCTAAAACCTCTCTCTTTTTCATCTAATTGATAAGAAGAAACACCTAAATCTAGTAAAATTCCATCTACATTTTCTATATTAAGGTCATTTAATATTTTTTTTATGTTATCATGATTATCTTGTATATAAATTACATTTTGAAACTCACTTAGATTCTTTTTGGCTGCTGCTAATGCCTCTTTATCCCTATCTATTCCAATTAGTTTTCCTTCTTTTGATAGTTTTTTTGCTATTTCTTTGCTATGTCCCGCTCCTCCGAAGAGTTCCATCAATATAAACACCATTTGGCTTTATATTTAGTCCATTTATGCACTCTTGTAACATAACTGGTTTATGTTTAAATTCCAATTTAACACCTCTGATAAAAATTAATTTAATGCATTATAGCTGGCAATTTTTATAAACTACCAGCTGTTGATACTTTTGTGTATTTTCCTTTTGATTTAATTTTCTTTTGTACTTTTATCTTTTGTACAATTTTTCTTTTGTATTTTTTTCTTTAGTAAATTTGTCTTTCGTTATTTATTTTTCTTTAGTAAAATTATCTTTAGTTAAGTTATCTTTGGTATTTATATCTTTTGTACACTTTTCCTTGGTATTTAATTATCTTTAGTATTTTTGTCTTTTGTGAGGTTTTCTTTAGTATAATTTTCTTATGTATGTTTTTCTTTGGTAATTTATATAAACTTTTTTAAGTTATATATCTAACATTATTGTGTTTTGAAATTATATACCTAACATTGTCATATTTTGTGCAATTTCATCTGCTGATATATCTTCATCACATTTTTCCCATATTTGTTTATCCCATATTTCTAGTCTTGTTCCTACTCCTATTATAACTGCCTCTTTTTCTAAATTTGCTGCCATTCTTAAATTATTTGGTATTAGAAATCTTCCTTGTTTGTCTATTTCACATTCAGTTGCACCTGATAAGAAAAATCTTACAAAGTTTCTTGCATTTTTATCTGATAGTGGTAGTGCTTTTAATTTGGTTTCAAAATTTATCCATTCATTTTGTGAAAATGCAAATAAACATCCATCTAACCCTTTTGTTACAATGAACTTATCTCCGATATCTGTTCTCAATTTTGCTGGCATAATTAATCTACCTTTTGCATCTAATGAATGTTCATATTCACCAATTAGCACTCTTTTTCACCTCTTTGCACTTTTCTACCACTTTGTACCACTTTTCTCCACTTTAGATAGATTTTAATATAAGTTTTTATATTTTGCAAGTCTTTTTGAAAAATTTTTTAAATTTTCTATTGTTTTGTTAGTAGATCCCCCTCTGATTGTATTGTCTTAAGTATGTTTTGACAATAAATATTAATATATCAACTTTTTAAGTAATTTGTTTTAGAACTATCAATTGTACTTGTTTATTATTTTCTTATTAATAGTTCGTTTCTTTTTAATTAACTACTTGCTATACTTTTTATAATAATGTTCAAGGAGGAGCTATATGAATGAAGTAGAAAAAAATTTAAGAAAAAGTATAGGTAGAAAAATTAAAATAGCAAGAATCAAAGCAGAGTATACGCAAGAAGAATTAGCTGAAAAATTATCTTTATCAGCAAGATACATTAGTCAACTTGAACGTGGGATAGCTTTTGGAAGTGCAACAACAATAACAAGTATCTGTAAAGCACTTAATATTAATTCTAATTTTTTATTCGATGAGGTAATTCAAAATGATTCACCTATAAGAAGCGATTTTATTGATCAATATTTTCTGGAGAACTATTTAAAACTAAATTCATATAACAAAATGATTGTTAATGCTATTACATCTGAATTAGTTAAATTCCAGAAAAGCTATAATGTAAAAAAAGAAGACATAAAATAATGTCTTCTTTTAATTTATAGTTGTACTTGTAGCTCCAGTACCAACTACATCTTCTTGTAATGATCTCCAAGTATTACATCCTACAATTCCATCTGCTATAAGTCCTCTTGACCTTTGATAAGCAATTACTGCTTGCCTCGTAGCTGTTCCGAAAATTCCATCTAGCCCATTTGTTCTAAATCCTAATGTATTTAAATCATCTTGTGCAATTAAAACATAATTACTTATACTACCCTTTTTAAGTTGTGGGAAACCTCCTGTTGAACATGCTGGTGTTCCGAAATCTTCTATCAAAATGTACCCATGAGGGTGTTATAGACTGAGGTTCTACATAACTCCATACTCTTGAATTATTAGCACTATTCCATAATTGGTTTCTTTTCGTTGTAGATAAAGCTTGCCCTACATCAAATGCAACACCAGCATAGTGTTGACTTTGGTTTCCATGTCCGACCTTCATATGGTCTTTTAAATGCAAATCCTACTGGAATTGGACTTCCAAAAATGTATCTTTGACTATTCCAACTTTGCATACATCTTTTTGTTGTCCATAATATGTTACTTTTGCTTGATCCTCTAAATTCTCTTATTTTCAGAGTTCCATTAGTATTATAAGGCATTGAATCTGATTCTCCTCTATAATAGCTTTCTATACGATCAGTATCATTATTAAAAACTAGTATTTTTGCCACAGAGATATCCTCCTTTTTATTTTTATAATTTTGTATGTATTATAAGTATTATATGTATCATACATATTATTGGCTACTTCTTATATTACGGTAATTTAAATAATTTCTTCTAATATAAAAAATCTAATCTGAAATTAATCAAATTAGATTTTCTTTTAAAATTTCATTTTTATTAACTTAGAATAAATCTTTTTATCTAAACAGCTCTTGCCTTTACAATAACTCTCATTGAACTATCATTTGTACATGTAATTAATGTTATTTCCTTTTGCCCATCTGTTAATTGTGAAGTACAGCTAACATCTTCTGGAACTACTTGGTATTTGTTATAAACTGAATATCTTAATGTTTTAGATGATGAATCAGTAATTTCTATAAGATCTCCATTTTCTAATGTTGGTACTTTACTAAAAAATCTTGTATCTCTATAATTATGACCAACTATACAGAAATTTCCTACTTCGTTTGGGTCTGCTCCCCAAAACTTTGTTGGCGAAATTTTTAATAGTGCTTCTGTTTCTTCTTCTGAATCAGTTTTTCCATCTAATACTGGATATTGTACATTTATTTTAGGAATATTTATTGTTGCAATTGTAGAATATCTATATCCTTCACTTGTTGTTTCTACTTTCTTTTTATCTACAATTGTTTGATATTCATTTTTTTCTCCTAAATTAGATTGTGAATCTGAAACAGATGTCTCAGTTTTATCTTCATTTAAAACAACTACTAATAGGTTATTTTTAGCTACGGTAGTATCTTCTTGTGCTTGAGCGTTAAAATTATTCATAATTTCTTGAGATGTTTGTTCACTTTTATTTCTGTCATACTCAGCATAAATACATATTGAAGCTAAAATACACACTAAAAAAACGGATAAAAGAAAATTAAATTTGTATATTTTCTTTTTCCTTTTTAGTTCAGGTGTAATATATAATTTTTTAGTAATTAAAATCTGATTCATGTTACACTCCCTAGCTTTTATACTTCATTTTTTATTATAACACATTAACCTAAATTTTTAAATACTTTTTTAATATTTATGTTTAATTTTTATCATAACTGTTTTTGTAGAACAAATCAGAAAGTCTTAATATTTTGAGTTAGAGTTGTAATAAAATCAGAACTTACTACTCTTGTTACAACTATTTTCTATTCATTTAATGCACCTTATAAAATTCTATATTTAGATTCAATATTACCTTTTTGTCTAAAATAGTTATAATACTATACCTAAGATAATTTCCATAAGAAAAATTGTAAACATTTTCTTGATTTTTACAACTAAATATGTCATATTATACCTTTGGGTTACTTGCTACACATGCTTTTTCACAATATTTGCATGGTTTCAAATATTTATTTTCTTGTATTGCATATAATTTAAAACTTTCATCTATATATTCTTTTAAACTTCTTAGTTTTTATAATAAAGTAAACAATAATCAATATTATAAAATAATTTAAATCATTTTATTTGTAATATTTGCAAAATCTTGTAAACTTAGTTCCTCTGCCCTTATATTTTCTTTTAAATTTAATTCATTTAATATTTTCATTCCTTGTTCTTTACTTTTAAACTCATTTGTATTTGTTAAGGCATTTAACAATGTTTTTCTTCTTTGCATAAAAGCCTTTTTTATTATACGAAACATTAATTCTTTATTTTTTACATCTATTGGTGGATTTTTTCTTATATCTAATTTAATGACTTTTGATGTAACTTCTGGCTCAGGAATAAAAGAGTCATTTTTTACTTTCATTATTCCTTTTGCTGTTGCATAATAATAAACTGAATATGTAATTGCTCCTGTATCTTTTTTACCGGGTATTGCAATTATTCTATCTGCTACTTCTTTTTGAATCATAACAGTTATACTCTCTAAATCCAATTCATCCTCTAATAATTTCATAATTATTGGTGTCGTTATATAATATGGTAAATTAGCTACAATTTTTACCTCTTTTAAATTTATATGTTCTTTTTGATTTTTTATTAATTCTTTTAAGTTAACTTTTAAAATATCTTTATTTTGAATTTCAAAATTATCATATAAAGAAAACCTATCTTCTAAAATTTCAATCATTTTTTTATCTAATTCTATGCAAACTACTTTTCCAGCTTTTTCCAATAGATATTTTGTTAAAGTTCCAAGTCCTGGTCCTATTTCTATTACAAGGTCACATTTTTTTATATTACTACTTTCTACAATTTTTTCAATTACTTCTTCATTAATTAAAAAATTTTGCCCCAATGATTTGCTTGCTTTTATATTATATTTTTTTAGTATAAACCCGAGTTTCTTCAAATAAATTGGCCATAATTATCCCTTTTCTTTTTATTATTATGTTTTGACAATAAATATTAATATATCAATTTTTGAAAAAGTTTATCTTTTTTCTGGATTGACTAATAATATTATTTTATTATAAACTACCTAATTTTTCAAGTTTTTATTGATTTTTATATTTTTTTAATATAAAATATTTATGTAATGAGATAATAGTGTAAAGCAATCTATGAAAAATAACCAGTATTAACATTTGCAATAGATTGTAATAAAACAAAAGAGGTTACTGTATGAAAAATAAAAAAACAAATAATAATAATTATAAACTAAATAAATCAAAATCTAATCCATCTAAGGTAGTAAAAATAAAAACTTCATTTGATTCCCCAAATTTAATACATACTAAAAAATTAAAAACTACCTTAATTATTTTAATAATTATTTTTTTATTGCTTATAATTAGAATAGGATTTTTACAATTTGTTCAAGGTAATGAATTAAAAGAACTAGCTTATAATCAGCAAACAATTAATCAAATTATTAGTCCAAAACGTGGAAATATATATGATTCCACTGGTAAAGCACTTGCTATTAGTGCACAAGTAGATACTATTACTATAAATCCTTCAAAAATTTCAAAATCCAATAATTCTGATACTAAAGCCTATAAAGAATTAGTAGCAAATGGCTTATCCCAAATATTTGAATTAAATTATGATGAAGTGTTAGAAAAGGTTAATAGTACATCTCAAGTAGAAACGATTATAAAAAAGGTAGAGCAAGAAAAAGTTGAAAAGTTAAAAAAATGGATGGAAGAAAATAATATAACTGTAGGAATTAACATTGATGAGGATACCAAAAGATATTATCCATGTAATACAGTTGCCTCTGCCATCATTGGATTTTGTGGTAGTGATAACCAAGGATTAAGTGGTATTGAATCTAAATGGGATTCTGTTTTAACTGGTACGCCTGGAAAAATTGTCAGTTCAAAAGGAAGTGATCAACAAGAAATTCCTAATGCGGAAGAAACATATATATCTGCTGAAAATGGAAGTGATTTAACTCTTACAATTGATTATAAAATTCAAACAATTGTAGAAAAATATTTAAAACAAGCAGTTGAAGAAAATAATTGTAAAAAAGGTGGAAATATTATTGTAATGAATCCTAAAAATGGAGATATTTTAGCGATGGCTTCATACCCAGATTATGACTTAAATTCTCCTTATACACCAAATTCTACTTTAGCAAAAACTTATGATTCACTTACTGATGAAGAGAAAAGTACAGCTTTATATAAAATGTGGTCAAACAAATCTGTTTCTGAAACCTATGAACCAGGTTCTGTATTTAAAATTATTACTGCTTCAGTTGCCCTAGAAGAAAATATAACAGAAACAGATAAGGCTAATGATTTTTATTGTAAAGGATATGAAGAGTTTAGTGATGCTTCTTCATCAACCCCTTTAAGAATTTCATGTTGGAGACCAAATCCTCATGGTGTTCAAAGTTTAAGGCAAGCTTTATGCAATTCTTGTAACCCTGCTTTTATGCAATTAGGAAAACGCATTGGAGCTCCTACCCTTTATAAATACTATGAAGCTTTTGGATTATTTAAATCAACTAATTCTGGACTTTATGGAGAACAAAGTAGTATTTTTCAAAATTTAGATAAGGTTGGACCTGTTGAGCTTGCGACAATGTCATTTGGACAAAGATTAAATGTTACACCATTGCAAATGATAACTGCTATTTCATGTGTTGCAAATGATGGAGTTTTAATGAAACCAAGAATTGTAAAAGAAGTAACAAATACAGATACTAATTCTATAAGTGAAATTCCCGTTACAGAAGTTAGACAAGTTATATCAAAACAGACAGCACAAGAAGTAAAATCTATGATGGAATCAGTAGTAACTGTTGGAACAGGGAAAAATGCTGCTGTAGCTGGATATTCTATTGGTGGTAAAACAGGTACATCTGAGCCGGTTTATACAAAAGCAGAAGAAGGTTATGTTGCATCTTATGTAGCAATTTCACCTGTTGAAGATACCCAAGTAGTATTATTATTGACATTATATGATCCACCAGCAAGCAACCACCAAGGTGGACAATTAGCTGGGCCAGTTATGGCACAAATGCTAACTGATATTCTGCCTTATCTAGAAATTCCTTCTAATGATACATCAAATAATAGTTCTTATGAAAATTTAATTGTTGTACCAGATGTAAGAAATAAAACCATATCTGAAGCTGAAAAAATATTAAAAAATGCTGGATTTACAACCAAAGTTTATGTAAACGGTGATCCTAATAACTTACTTGTAGCAGATCAAACGCCAAAATCAGGCTCACTACTACAAAAAAACTCTATTATTATACTTTATAGTGAAGATAGCACAATAGCTACTTCTGTAACAGTTCCTGACTTAAAAGGTATGACATCTTCTCAAGCAACGAGTACTTTAAAAGATAATAATTTAAATATTAGTATTGAAGGTAGTGGAACAGTTATTTCTCAGGATTATACAAAAGGTGACCAGGTTCCAGAAGGTACTATTATAAAAGTAACATTAAAACAAACCTTAACAGATGCACATTAATTAATAGATGATTTATAAATTATAAATACAAAAAAAGAACTATCTATAAAATTATTATAGATAGTTCTTTTAAAAACTACACGTTAGCCTATTTGCACTTTATAGTATTTATAATTTCCAATATGCTTTCTTGTGGAGTAGATGCTCCTGCCATAATTCCTATTTTTTCTTGCTTTTCTATTTCTTTTATGTCAAGTTCATCTGATGTTTCAACACATATACAATTATTACAATTTAGTTTTGATATTTCATATAATTTTTTGGTGTTTGAGCTATTTTTTCCTCCAACTATAATCATATAATCTACTTGCTTTGATATTTCTTTCGTTTCTTTTTGCCTTAATTCTGTTGCACGACAAATTGTATTTTTTATTACCAATTCAATATCTTTAGCTACCTCATTTTTTATTATTTCCTCAATAATATAAAATTTTTCTAAACTGTAAGTGGTTTGTGAAATAATTAATAGTTTTTTTATTTTGGATTGTTTAAATTTTTCTAGTGCTTTAAAAACTTCATTTTCTGTTTCAATTATATCTGAATTTTCTGTACAATAACTTATAGTTCCAATGTTTTCTGGATGTTTATTACTTCCACATAAAAAAATGTAATATCCATTTTTGCTGTATTCTTTTACTATCTTATGAATCTTTAAAACATTTGGACAAGTATAATCCTTTATCTTGATATTATTTTTTTTTGCAATATTATAAATTTCTTTTTTTACTCCATGAGCTCTTATAATTGTATTTCCTTTTGACAAATTAATATCTTCAATAAAAGTAAGTCCTCTTCTTTTTAGCATTTCAATTACTTGTTTGTTGTGTACTATTTCTCCCAAACAATAAATAGGTGATTTTACTTTTTCTATTTCACGTTTTGCTCCTTCAACTGCTCTTTTTACGCCATAACAAAATCCAGCTGTTTTTCCTAATATAATTTCCATATTATTTCCTACCTTCTAAGTGATTATATATTTAGTTCATCTTCATTATTTCCTCTTTTAAAACATTCACTATTTCTTCTTGTTTTACTTTTTTTATAATTTTTCCTTTTTTAAACAAAAGGCCTTCTTTTATTCCACCTGCAATTCCAATATCTGCTTCTCTTGCTTCTCCTGGGCCATTTACAGCACATCCCATAATTGCTACTGTAATATTTTTTTCAATTGTTTGCAAAAACTCTTCTAATTCTTTTGCTATTGGTATTAAATCAATTTGTGTTCTTCCACATGTTGGACAAGCTACCAGTGTTGGTACTTTTAAATATAAATTACAGTCTTTTAATATTTCTTTTGCAACTCTTATCTCTTTTACAGGATCATCTGATAAAGATACCCTTATAGTATCTCCAATTCCTTTTTTTAACATATATCCTAATCCTATACTAGATTTAATTGTTCCACTAAATTCAGTCCCACTTTCTGTTATTCCTAAGTGTAAAGGACATTCAAATTCTTTTGATGCTTCTTCATAAGCTTCTATACATAAATCTAGATTAGAAGCTTTTAAAGATAAAGCATAGTCATAAAAATCCAGTTTTTCTAAAATATCAATATGTCTTTTAGCACTCTCTACCATAGCCTTTGCTGTTGGCTTTCCATATTTTTCTAATAAATCTCTTTCTAATGATCCTGCATTGACTCCAATTCTAATTGGTATTTTCTTTTCTTTGCATTTATCAATTACTGCTTTTACTCTTTCCTCATTACCTATATTTCCTGGATTGATTCTAACTTTATCTACCCCAGCATTTATTGCCTCTAAAGCAATTCTATAGTCAAAATGTATATCTGCTACAATTGGAATATGTATTTTTTCTTTTATTTCCTTTATTGCTTTAGCATCCTCAGTATCTAAACAAGCTACCCTTATGATTTCACACCCTGCCTTTTCTAAATTTAATATTTGTTTTACTGTAGCTTCTATATTTTTTGTTTTGGTATTGCACATAGATTGTATAATAACCTTATTTTGTCTTCCTATTTGTACATTTCCCACCATAATCTTTCTTGTTTCTGTTCGGTTCATTTATTACTTTTCCTTCCTGATATTTTACTATTATATTTAATCATATTTTTAGACATTTTTCAACATTTTTTATATCATATATATTAAGCAATTGTTAGTTGTTGTTACTTTTTTTGTGTAAGAAGCACGTACTAATAAAAAATACGGTAGTATTTTTATTTCTACCGTATTTTTCATTACTGTAATTAAATTTTACAAAGCTATCATATTGTATATAGAGATACTAACAAATTTGTTTACACTTATCTTTTATCTAGTTGCTATATAATATCCTACTCCTCTTTTAGTAATCAATATTTTAGGAGCAGATGTGTCTTTTTCTATTTTTTCTCTAATTCTTCTTACTGTAACATCAACTGTCCTAATATCACCATAATATTCATATCCCCAAACTTTTTCTAATAAAGTTTCTCTAGTTACTACTTGCTCTGGTTGAGAAGCTAAAAATTTAAGTACTTCAAATTCTCTTAAAGTTAAGTCTATAATTTCTCCTCTAACCTTAACTTCGAATTTATCTATATCCAATTCTAAATCCCCAACTATTATTTTATTATCTTTTTTTCTATCTTCTTTTGATGTATCGTATACCACACTATTAGACATTGCATCAGCTTTTCTTAAATTAGCTTTTACTCTTGCGACTAACTCTCTAACACTAAATGGTTTCGTAATATAATCATCTGCACCTAGTTCTAAACCAAGTATTTTATCAATTTCACCATCTTTCGCAGTTAACATTAAAATAGGAACATTTAAAGAATTCTTGATTCTTTTACATACAGATAAACCATCCATTTTTGGAAGCATAATATCTAATAAAATTAAGTCAGGTTTTTTCTCTAACGCAATATCTATTGCTGTCAACCCATCGCTTGCTTCTATTGTGTTATATCCTTCTTTATTTAAATTATAAACCAATATATCAACAATAGGTTGTTCATCATCAACAATTAAAATTGTTTTTGCATCTTTTTTTATTTCTTCTTCCACAAAAATTCCGCCTTTCTAATTTAGCTTTATTTTTATAGTATAGTTATATCATAATTAAATTTTTAATACAAGTTTTTTTATAAATTTTCCTTTGCCTCTTTTAAAGCTATCGCCAATTGATCTGGACAAGATGTTCCTCTCATACCACAAGGTATTCCTTCTAATCTTTTTATTGCATCATCTATTTTCATTCCTGCAACTAAGTTAGAAACACCTACTGTATTTCCAGCACATCCCCCAATAATTGTAACTTTTTTTATAATATCTCCATCAAGTTCAATTATCATTTCTTGTGAACAAACTCTATCACTTGGTATATATCTATATTCCATATCTTTCCCTCCCTTTTGTCTCACTTTAATTTTATATGCACATCATTTAATTGTTCTTCTGTAACTTTAGATGGTGCATTCATTAGCAAGTCTCTTGCTTTTTTATTTTTTGGAAATGCTATTACTTCTCTTATATTTTGTGAATCTGCAATTAACATTACCATTCTATCTATACCTGGTGCAGCACCTGCATGTGGTGGTGTTCCAAATTGAAATGCATTATATAAAGCTCCAAATCTACTTTTTACTTCTTCTTCTGTATATCCTGCAATTTCAAATGCTTTTACCATTATTTCTGGATTGTGGTTTCTAACAGCACCTGATGCCATTTCATATCCATTACATACTAAATCATATTGGTATGCTAAAACCTCTAATGGATCTTTATTATTTAATGCATCTTTTCCCCCTTGTGGCATTGAAAATGGATTATGGCTAAAATCTATTGTTCCATCTTCTGCTAATTCATACATTGGAAAATCTACTATAAAGCAAAATTTATATACTCCTTTTTCTATTAAATTTAGGCGTTTACCTAACTCTATTCTAATAAGTCCAGCTATTTTTTGAGCTTTTTCAAATTCATCTGCTATAAAAAATATTGCACAATTTTTTTCTAAATTATACTCTTTTTCTAATATTTCTTTTATATCAGGTGTTATGAATTTAGCAATTCCTCCTGTGACTTCTCCATTTTCATCCAATTTTGTCCACGCAAGACCTTTAGCTCCTACTTCTTCTGTTGTTGCATATTCTACCATTTTATCAAAAAATTTTCTTCCCTGATTTGCTCCATCTTTTACTACAATAGCTTTTATTGTTTTTCCTTCAAAAGCTTTAAAATCTGAATTTTCAAATACTTTTGTAACATCTTGTATTATTAATGGATTTCTTAAATCAGGTTTATCAATTCCGTATTTTTGCATTGCTTCTTTATATGGTATTCTTAAAAATGGTCCTTCATCTACCTTCCAATTAGTAAACTTTTTAAAAGTATATGGAACTACATCTTCAATTACCTTAAATACATCATCTTGTGTTGCAAAACTCATTTCAAAGTCTAATTGATAAAATTCTCCAGGAGCCCTGTCTGCTCTAGGGTCTTCATCCCTAAAACATGGTGCTATTTGATAATATTTATTAAATCCAGAAACCATAAGCAATTGTTTAAACTGTTGTGGTGCTTGAGGTAACGCATAAAATTCACCTGGATTTAATCTACTTGGAACTAGATAATCTCTAGCTCCTTCTGGTGATGAGTTTGCAAGTATTGGTGTTTGTATTTCAGTAAATTCTAATTCATCCATTCTATCTCTTAATGTTTTTAGGATCTTAGAACGTAATAAAATATTATTATGTAATTTTTCATTTCTTAAATCTAAAAACCTATATTGCAAACGCAAATCTTCTCTTACCTCTTGATCTGAATTTATTTCAAATGGTAATACTGCTTGACATTTTCCTAATAGTTCAATTTCTTCTGCTACAACTTCTATTTCTCCTGTTGACATTTTAAAATTTTTACTACTTCTTTCCACAACTTTTCCTTTTATGTGGATACAACTTTCTTTTGTATATTTATTTACTTGTTCTTGTAATTTTTTTTCTCCTATTACTATTTGCGTTATTCCAAATTCATCTCTTAAGTCAATAAATTCCATACCACCTAAGTTTCTTATTTTTTGTATCCATCCAGCTAATTCTACTGATTCTTCTATATTTTTTATTGTTAATTCTCCGCATGTTTTTGTTCTATACATTATAGTTCCTCCAATTTGTTTTTTGCTTTTTTATATCTTACCATATATTGTTATAATTTTCAATAACCTTTCTTCTAAAAGATAAACATCAAGTTATTAAATAATGATTTGATATTTGAATATTTATATCATTTCCAGTTAATAGTAAAAAAAACATACAGTAACAAAATTTAGCATAAAAATTATTTGCAGTTTAGTATATTTAGTGTTATACTTATAATAAAAAAATAAGGAGTTTTAAAATGAGTTTTGAATTTGATTTTTACGATAAAACAAGTCTAAAATCATATAATTTAGATGAAAGCATGCGTTATCAATTAAATATGTTAGATAACTTAGATGCATATACTAGAAAACATTGTGAAAATGTTGCTAACTTAACTTGTAGAATTTGTGAATATCTACATTGTAATAAAGGTTTTACAGAATATTGCACTATATGTGCTTATTTACATGATATTGGCAAATTATTTATTCCACCTGAAATTTTACAAAAACCTGATAAACTTACAGATGAAGAATATGAAGTAATGAAAACTCATACAACAATAGGTTATAATATATGTATGAAAGATTTAAAATTAAGACCTTATGCAGCAGGAGCTTACTATCATCATGAAGCATTAAACGGTAGTGGATATCCACAAGGATTAACTAAAAAGGACATACCTTATGAAGGTCAAATCATAAGAGTTGCAGATGAATATGATGCAATTGTAAGTAAAAGACAATATAAATCACATATTGGAATTTCGGATACATTAAAAATTATAATTGAAAACACAAAACCTGCCCAAAATATACAAAAATCTGATGCGCTTTCTGTAATTTCTGAAAATGCAAAATTAGGAAAAAATAATCCTATAATTGTTAAAACATTATTTAAAGTTGTTATTGATGATATTGAATATGAAATTTATTGCACACAAAGTTATTTAGATGAATTAAAAGGAGAAATAAAAAGACTAACTCAAATTTTAAAATATAAAGAGAAAATGGACAAAGCAAAAAAAGAAAAAGATAAAGCATATTATTATGAAGGTATAAAAGTATTACTAAAAGATAATGAAACAATAGAAAATTATGCTTCTATACTAGATGAATATCAAAAAGCATATAAAATAAGAAAATCTATGATTGATAATCTATATCATGAAATAAAAATAATAAAATCATTAAAAGTCTAAATATATATGTAAAAAAAGAATTAATTAGAAATCTGATTAATTCTTTTTTATATTATAGTCCAAAGCTTACACCTAATGCATTATTTACTTGATCTATTATTTTTTCATCATTTATATGTCCTATTTTTTCTTTTAGTCTACTTTTATCAATAGTTCTTATTTGCTCTGCTAATACTACTGAATTACTTTTTAATCCACAAGAGGCAGAATTTATCTCAATATGTGTAGGTAATTTTGTTTTACCTGTTTGAGATGTTATGGCTGCTGCAATTACTGTTGGACTATACTTATTACCCAAATCATTTTGAATAATTAATACTGGTCTAATTCCTCCTTGTTCTGAACCAACGACAGGACTTAAATCTGCGTAAAACATATCGCCTCTTTTTATTTGCATATTCTTCACTCCTAATATTACTATATTGTCAAGTATATTTTGTATTATTTTTAAATAATGTTTGAAGTAAAGAAATAGTGTTTTAGCTATTTACTTTTACCTCATTATATAATATGTAAACAGCTATATTTTTGTTAGTATCTTGTACCTCCATTTTTTCTGGTAATTTCGTTTGCTTACTTATGTACAGTATTTTATTTTGACTTGGTTGATTTTTAGTGGAAGTTTTTAAAATAATTTGATTTTCTTTTTCTTCTAAATTTGATTTTTCATTATTTTTATAATCTTCTATAAAACTGCATAAATCTAAACTATTATCTGATATATATTGATAATTTTCATACATTGATGTTAAATTCAAATCTGAATTTTCTAGTTTAAGACTTTTCCCTTCTTTTATTATTTTTACTCCTGCTATATTACTTGGTTCTAATACTTCTTGCATATTTGAGTTTGGTCCATTATATATTTGTTTTATGACATATTTATTTTCATTTTTATTACTTCTAACATTTACCTCTATTTTGTCTTCATAATAACAAATATTTAAAATATAATCTACAATTTCTTGACTAGTACTATTATTCCCTATTTTTAAATTTTTAGCCGGATTTTTTATAAATATTTTTAAAATGATACAAATTCCTATTATAGCAACAATTATCAAGCATAAGATGATTATAAATTTCTTTTTATCGCTTTTATCTTTTGTAATTTTTTTAACATTACCTTTCATCTTATTCCTCCTTCATAATAAAGAAAATATTTAGATATATTCATTTTTCTTGTATAATATATTTATTCTATATTAATGATTTTATTCATATGTTATTAGTAAGCCTATAATAATTTTATTCATAAATTATTAGCAAGTCTATAAAAATATACAGCACTTAAAAAGTGATATATTAAATTTAATAGTCAAAAACCTGATTGTGTCACTCTAACTATGTTTTGACAATAAATATTAATATATCACCTTTTAAAAAATTATAATTTGCAAATGAACTAACTAGTAATATTTCTGTAACTTTAACTCTATTCTATATACTTGCAAAATACTCTTCTATTTTTTCCAATAATTCTGATTCATTTTCTATTTTATTGATAGAATTTCTAAATTCACTTGAATTTTTCATATTTTTAGTGTACCACGCAATATGTTTTCTAAGTTCTTTTACAGCAAATTCCCCCTTTTCTTTTACTGCAAGCTTAATATGCTCTTTTATTATTTCTAATTTTTCCTCTTTAGATGGTATTTCTATATGTTTACCTGTTTCTAAAAAATATTTAATTTCCTTAAAAATCCAAGGATTTCCAAAGCTTCCTCTTCCAATCATAATTCCATCTACACCAGTTTTTTCAAACATTTCATATGCAGTTTCTCCATCTACAATATCACCATTTCCTATAACAGGAATTGTAACACTTTCTTTAACCTTCTTTATAATATCTAAATCAACTTTTCCAGAATAAAATTCACTTCTTGCTCTACCATGTATGGTTATTGCTGATATTCCTACATTTTGAGCTATTTGGGCGATTTCACAAGCAACAATATGTTCTTTATCCCAACCTTTTCTTATTTTTATAGTAACTGGTACTTTAGAATTTTTAACAACTGATTCCATAACCTTTTTTGCCTTTTCTAAATCCAATAAAAGTTTGCTACCATCTCCATTTTTCACAACTTTTGGTGCTGGGCATCCCATATTAATATCTATAATATCTGCAAAACCACTTACATAATTTGCACAATAGCTTAATGACTCTTCATCGCTTCCAAAAATTTGAAAGCTAATTGGTCTTTTTTCTCCCTCTGTATTAAATAATGTTTTTGTTTTTTGATCATTATGAAACATAGCTTTTGCACTTGCCATTTCTGTACATACCATACCTGGTGAAAATTTTTCACAAATAGTACGAAATGGCAGGTTCGTTACACCTGCCATAGGGGCTAATATTAAATTATTTTTTAACTCTACATTTCCTATTTTCAATTTTTTTAAATACATTATTATCTCATTTCTATGCTATAAATAAATTAATACAGCATATATTTTAAATTAATATTTATTTTACAAATATTGTTTTTTGTCTTTTACTACTTATATTTAATAATAAACCTAAAGCAATGAAATTAGTAATTAGAGAACTTCCTCCATAACTGATAAATGGTAGCGGAACGCCCGTAATTGGTAATAACCCCATAACCATCCCTATATTTTCTACCATATGAAACAAGAAAATTCCCGTAATTCCCGAAGCAATTATAGCTCCTGTTGGGTCTTTGGCAGTTTTAGCTATATATAAACATTTGCTTACAAAAAAAACATACATTATTATAATAGCACCTGCGACTACAAATCCCATTTCTTCTCCAATTACTGAAAAGATAAAGTCAGTTGTTTTAGGATATAAAAAACCTAATTGAGTTTGATTTCCTTTTAATAAGCCCATACCTGTAAGCCCTCCAGCACCAATGGCAAGTTTAGATTGAATAATGTTATAACCTGCACCTCTTGGGTCTGACTCTGGATTTAAAAATATATCAATTCTTTTCTTTGCATGTTCTGGTAATATAAAATTATATACTAGTGGAATAGAAATCACAACTACTATCGCTGTAACTATAATATATTTTTTATCAATACCTGCTGTTATTAACATCATTGCTATAGCCACAATAAATGTTACAGATGTTCCAATATCCGGTTGTTTTAAAATTAGTAAAAGAGGTAATCCTAAAATAGCTAATACTATTAATAGTCTAGTTGGCTTATTTATATCTTTTTTATTTTTCTCTTGTATCTTTTTAATAGTATAAGCTAAAAAAAGTATTACAAATACTTTAGCAAATTCTGCTGGTTGAAAAGAAAAAAAACCAATATCAAACCAACTAGATGCTCCATTTATAGGAGCTGTAAATAATACAGCTATAAGTAATAAAATAAAAATTCCATAAAATATACAAGAAATTTTTACCAAAAATTCATAATCTATTACCATTACTAATATCATAATTACTAAGCTAATTATCAGCCATATAATTTGTTTATAAAATTCATCATGATCTGTCTCTTGAGTTGCAGAAAATAGTGCAATTAATCCTATGCTACATAGAATAATTGCAACTATTAATATACTCCATTCTATATTTTTTAATTCTCTTTTTCTCATTAAACCACTCTTTTTCTAGATTAATTTTCTGATTTAATCTCTTCTTTAGTTTTTTTATTATCTTTTTCAGAATTTTTTTCTTCTTTATCTTGAGTCTTCTCATTTAATTCTTTTTTTAGTGAATTTTCTTCATTATTTTCCTCTTTCTTTTTTCTCTCTAGCTCTTGTTCTTTTTCATTTTTATTAAAATTTTCTTTATTTTCAACTTTATTATCTTGTTCCTTATTCTTTTCTCCTTTATCCACTTGTTGTTCAGTTTTATCTTTTTTACTTTCTTTTTCTTCTTTAATTTCAACCATTTTTTTTGTTTCATTTTTTATATTCATAATTGGAATGTTAGCATATAAAGCTGGCGCACCGTTTGTCCCATCTGGATTTTCTTTATTAGTAAGCCTTACATCAATAGCACTTTCATCTACATCAATATATTTTTTTATTACTTCTATAATTTCTTGTTTCATTAATTCTAAGAAATCAGCAGAAACATTTGCTCTATCTTGCATTAATACTAAATGTAATCTTTCTTTTGCTGCCTCTTTTGAATGTGAAGTAGTTTTATTTTCTTTTTTGTTTAATTTCTTAAAAAAATTCATTATGTTTTCAAACATTGTTTCTATTTACCCCCATATTGTTTTATTGTTTTTTAAATAGTCTTTTTATTTTCGCAAAAAAACCTTTCTCTCTACCTGGAATTGTTACTTCTATTTTTTCTCCTAAAACCCTTTTAGCTATTTCAATATAGGCTTTTCCAGATGGTGCTTTTTTATTTTGAATAACTGGCTCTCCTTTATTTGTTTGTGTAATAATATATTCATCATCTGGAACCACTCCAATTAAGTCAATTGACAAAAGATCAACAATGTCATCTACATCCATCATTTCTCCTTTTTTTACCATATTAGGTCTAATTCTATTAACAACCAATTGTGGATTTTTTATTTCTGATGATTCTAAAAGACCTATTATTCTATCGGCATCTCTTATAGCTGATATTTCAGCTGTTGTAACAACGATAGCACGATCTGCTCCTGCAATAGCATTTTTAAATCCTTGCTCAATTCCAGCTGGGCAATCAATTAATATATAATCAAATTCTTCTTTTAACTTATTTACTAAATTTCTCATTTGTTCTTCATTTACTGCACTCTTATCTCTTGTTTGAGCTGCTGGTAGTAGGTATAATTCTTTAAATCTTTTATCTTTAATTAGAGCTTGTCTTAATTTACATTTTTCTTCAACAACATCTACAATATCATATACAATTCTATTTTCTAGTCCCATAACAACATCTAAATTGCGTAATCCTATATCTGTATCTATTAATACAACTTTTTTCCCTTCTACTGCAAGGCTTGACCCTAAATTTGCTGTTGTCGTTGTTTTCCCTACTCCACCTTTACCAGATGTTATAACAATTACTTCTCCCATAATTTTCCTCCTTAGGATTTTAAAACACATTTTTAACATTTATATAATATAATGAAACAATTAAAATGTCAATTAATTTTACAGAAAAATTACGATTTTATTTCTAAAATATTACAATTTTTTTACAAATAAAAATAGCAGATATAACTTATTTTAGTTTTATCTACTAATTTTTATCACTTATGGATTTATTAATTTATATACAGCTCTATCTTATAATAGACTATATATACAAATTACTAAATATTATAATTTAACTATTTTTAATATATAGCAATACGAAATCCTATATTATTTGTTACTTCCTGGTCTATTTCTTGGCGTTCATCAACCGATTTACTGCCTTCATCTTTATATGAACCACCTCTACAAACGCCTTTATTATTTACACTTTTTTCTAAAGTAATCTCTGATAAGTTTCCTGCTAAATCATAAATATTTAATACACTATTTCTATCTGTTGCTCCTGTTGTAAGTAAAACATTATTATTTTGCGCTTTTGTATCTGTATTATTAATATTATACCAAGAATCTTGAAAATTTTTTCCTTTTGAGATGTCAAAAGAAGCATTTGAATAATTTCCCCATGATGTGCTATTTTTCCTTATATCAGAATAATCTTTTTGCCCATTTGTTTCTATAAACTTTAATACTAAATTCCATTGTATTCCAAACATTAAGCTACTTCTTGTTTCATCTTCTGTTTTTTTAATTTGGTTATCTGATAAATTGTTTTGCATTACTTTAGTAGCTGCTTGTTGTGCTGATTGTTGTTTTATATAATTATAAGGATATGCTCCTTCTTTACTAACAGGTATTGGTAAAGAAACTGATACTGATGTTCTTTCCTCTTCCACACCAGCCTCATATTGGCTAATCCAAAATCCATTATTTTTATATATACTACTTAGCATTTGATTTTTTAAATTATCATATTCATCTTTTGTTTCAATTCCACACCCATCAAAATATTCATCTTCATAATTTTCATTATTATATGATTCTGTATAAGTCTTTAAATCTTGTTCTATTTTTTCATAATCAGTTTCTGATGTTGCTGTTTTAAAAACAACTTTTGGTACTTGAATCCATACATATTTATCTTCTGTTTTTTCATTTTTTATAACCAAACCATTGTAAATTGTATTTTCACCTTCTTTTCTACTAACTTGAAAACCATTTGGTATTATTGCTGTATCTTCATTAGCATCTTTATAAATTGCTTGAGTTTGGTAAATTGGAGACCAAATCTCTTTTGTTTCATCTGTGTGTAATTTAACAGCCTCTTTATCTACACCTTCTACTGTATAGTCTGTATAAAATCTTTCTCCTTCAAATAAAATTCCTTTTACATAGAAAATGTTATGACTATCTTCATTTATAATATATATATCTTCTAATTTATCAATATTATTTTGTGACATCCCATTGGTTACTTTTTTATATTCTTTACCAAAATTTAAAGTTAAATTATCTATAGAAGATAAATCTATAACATAAAATTTACCTGTATCTGTAGTTTGGCTTATTACATTAATACCGCTTGTATTAGTATATGGCATATTTTTGTTAGCCGGTATTTCTCCATATTGTGTATAATAATTTGATATTTTATCTCTTAAATTTTGTATATCAGCTTGCATATTTTTTAGATTTTGAACTTCCATATTATCTTTTACATTGTATATAATTATATTAGTTAAAATTAATATAACTATAACAGCAACTGATAATGTAATTAAATTAATACCTCTTTGACATTTTAAAAAATTTTTCATCATTTGCTTTCTCCTTTTTATCTTTAGAATTAGTTTACTATTTATTTGCATTAATTTCAATAGTTTTATCAATTAAATTATAAATTTTTATTTTATTTTTGTATAATCTATCTTGTTTTAGATAAAATCCCCATATACAAATTGTAATTAAAAATATAGAGACATTTTCAGTGTACAAAACCCCTATACTGGCTAAAAATGTTACTATAAGTAATGTACAAAAAGAAATTGAATTTATATATTTTTCTGCTTTTCTCTTTCCTAAAAATATATGTAAAATTCCTTTTAGTATTCTTCCTCCATCTAAAGGATAAATTGGTAATAAGTTAAATAACAATAATAATATATTAGCATATATAATCATTAAGTCTGAAAGTATATCTATTTTTGTATTTAGAACAATAAATATAATTATTACATTTGTTATTGGTCCTGCAATGGCTACAATAATTTTTTTTATTTCTAATAAATTGGCTTTTTTTATTTTTTTATTATAATCTTTTGGTGTTAGAAAAAAGGATATACTTAATCCATATGGTCGTAATTCTATTTTTTCAGGTTTCATCCCCATTAGTAAACCTGTAATTAAATGACCCATCTCGTGAATAATGGCAAAAATAATAATCATAACATAAGTTTCAATTTGCTTTGTAAAATAATATAAAATAATAAATAGAAATATTTTTAAATCAATCTTAAATCGCATTCTTCTCTCCTTTATAATTCTAAAATGCTTTGTGGATCAACTGTTCTTTCTGAAATTCTAATTTCAAAATGTAAATGTGGTCCAGTTGAATTTCCAGTTGACCCAACTTCTGCGATTTCTTGTCCTTGTATAATTTTATCTCCTTGTTTAACATATAACTGGTTGCAATGTGCATATATAATACTTACTTCACCAATCTGAATTTTTAAATGTTTTCCATAATCTCCTTCTTCTGATGATAAAACTACCTCTCCATCTGTAGCAGATTTTATTTTTGTACCTAAGTTTGCTGCAATATCAGTTCCTGTGTGATTTTTAGGAACAGTCCCTGTTGCAGTATCTCTTCTTCCATATTTTGAACTAATAATTCCTTCTATTGGCTTTATAAAACTTGTTGTATTTTTTACATTAATAATATCTTGTTGTGTCTGTGATAATTCTTTTATTTCTCCTGTTTCTTCTTGAACTGCTTGATTTTCTGTATTTTGTTCATCTCCCTCATTTTCATTAATATTTTCCTCTACTGCTCCTCCTATTGCTGCTTGCTCAGTTTGTTCATTATTATTTTCTTCCTCATTTGTCTTAAATATATTTTTAAATTGGTCTTTTAAATAATCATATAATTGAATAAAGTTTGTATCATAAGATAATATTTCATTTAATTTATTTGTAAAATCTTCTGAAAATACATATTGGTTATTTTTTATTGTATATATTACAAAATAAATAGATATACATATTAAAAGTTGAATTATCATCTTTTTTAATAGCTTTATATCCTTTTTTTCTTCATTATTTACATTTACTGTTGCAATAGGCTTGTTTAGTCCTTGTCTCCTTTTTTCATATATTTCTTCGGCTCGTCTTATTTTTTCCTCAACAGATATCGTTCTCTCCATAAAAACACCTCTTCCTTGGTTTCCTTCTACAACTATATGTTAAGAAAAAAATTTTATTACTATATTTTAAATTAAGAGTATATTTTAAAATATACTCTCCTACATTCTATTATATAATATTTTCTTATTTACCTTAAAACAAGTAACATAGTTTCAATTAAAATAATTAAACTTGCCATAAAAGCATAATTTTTAATTCTTTTATATTTTTGATTTATCTTTTTATTTATAATTTTTTTTGAATTTTTCCTTTCTTCTAATCCAGAAATATAATTAGATACTAACATTTCCGCTTCTTTTAAGATATAATCATTTTCATTTTTTTTAGTAGATACTTCCTCTTTCCTTTTGTTTTTATCTATTTTTTCAAGTTTTTTTACTCTTTTATTTGTTTTTAATATAACAATTGCTTCTTCTACAATATTTGATGGCAAATTTTTTAAAATTACCATATTCTTCAAATTACTCTGGTTCATTTATACCTCCTTGCAAATTTATGTATTTGTATTATTTTTTCCAAAAATAGCAAGGTTATACAATTTTTATTATTTATTCTCAATTATTATAAACAAATTTTTGGTAAGTAGCATATACATCAATAATTTTCCATAAAATTTCCAGCATAAATTTTTTTCAATATCAATAATAACCACCCGTGAAACGGGTGGTTTTCACTTGCCCTATAAGGGCATATAACATTGCAGCACCTAAAGGTGCT
>CANQVM010000018.1 GCA_947627265.1 uncultured Clostridia bacterium
TCCTCCATTCTACACAAAAATATAGTGTATAAATTTATTATCTTTTAAAATTTACACACTATATAATACACTATCTTATAGTTGAGCTTGTAGTTGATCCAACTTTATTTATGTATTCATATAATCTTTTTGTTCGAAGTGCATTTTTATCAACAAAATTTAGTGGCTCTTCAAACGTTGTTTTTTTACACTTTTCATTGTTACAGAAATATTTTTTTACTGTTATTACTAGTTTTACTTTGTAATTTTGTATTGGTAGATCTGATATTGTTCTAGTGTATTGACTGTGGATAGTATCACTTTCTTATCCACAATATTTACATTTTGTTGGTTGTTTCTTTGTTTCACAGTATATATACATTATTACATTAATTATTTCTTTTTTTGTTACTAGTAATTTTTTTTCAAATTCTTGTATCAATTCTTCTAATTCCATAATTTTATCCTCCGTATTTCTGTGGAGGATATTCTATCATATATTATATTTAATGTCGACTAACTTAACAAAGAACCAGTTTAGTGTGTAAGATTTTAGATGATGATATAAATTAACAGATTTTCTAAAAAACTATTGACAAAGAATAAATGTTCGTTTATAATATAAATTATAAGGCGAACATTTATTCTAAAATTATTGGAGGTATAATATGAAATTGAAAATTGTAAATAGAAGAAAATTTGTAATAAGCTTAATAATTATTATAATATGTATTTTAATATTTTTATCAATGAATATTACTTATACTTACTCAAAAGGTGAATTAAAATATAGAGAAGAATATGTATGTAATGGTGATACTTTATGGTCAATAGCAGAAAAAGAGATAAGAGACAATGCATATTATAAAAATAAAGATATTAGAGATATTGTAAAAGAATTAAAAGATATAAATAATATAAACAACACAAATTTAAAAATAGGCCAAAAAATAAAAATACCAACAATTTAAAGTTGTTAAAGACTAGATTTTTTTAGAATAAATCTAGTCTACTAAATTTTTTATAAATTTGCTAAAGGATTTCTTTCAACAGCATTCCTTATCTGATCATTATTTACATGAGTATATATTTCTGTAGTTGCAATACTTTCGTGCCCTAAAAGCTCTTGCAAAGCTCGTATATCAACTTGCCCATATTGATACATTAAAGTAGCAGCTGTATGTCTTAGTTTATGTACAGAATATTTACTACTGTCCAAACCAGCTTTAGATAGTTCTTTGTTAATAATATATTGAACAGTTCTATTACTGATTCTTTCACGCCTTTCACTTAAAAACAAAGCTTTTTCAGAATATTTTTTGTCATGTTTTATACCTTCTTTTGGGCGTATTGCTAAATAATCAGAAATAGCTTTCATACAGGCTTTATTTAAATAAATAGTTCGTTCTTTATTACCTTTACCAATAACATTTAGTTTACATTCTTCAAAATCAATATCTTTTATATTAATTCCAACTAGTTCTGAAAGACGCATACCACAATTTAAAAATAAGGTAGTAATAGCAAAATCTCTTTCACAATTTCTATTATCTTCATCTGAAGCGACATCTAAAAGCTTTTTACTATCATCTAAAGAGAGATATTTAGGTAACCTTTTATCTTTTTTAGGCGTTTTTAAATTTAAAGTAGGATTATAATCAAGCAAAAATTGCGAGCTAGCATCCTGACATAGATAATGAAAAAATATGCGAATTGTAGAAATTTTTCTGGCTCTTGTAGCAGGTTTGCTATGATAAGTTGTTGTTAAATAACCTAAGAAAGCGTGTATATCATCAATTTTAATCTTTTTTACTGTTTCTATTGTAATATCTGCAATTTCAATTTGTTTAAAGTCATTTTCATTAGTTAAATTAAAGTGCATTTTTATAAATTTAAAGAACATGGTCAAATCATAATTATATTCTTTAATACTATTTGGTGATTTATTTAATATAGTAGTAGAATAATCTAAAAAGGCATTTAAAAAATCTGGATTATCTTCTCTTTTTATCATAATTTTCACTCTCCATTTCTGTATATATAGATTATATATTAAAAAAATGAAAAATGGAATATTATATAAAAAAATCATTTTTATGTTGTTTTTTTATATCTTTAACTTCTTGTGATAAATCATCACATTTTTTTAATAAAATATATGTTTATCATAATTTAATGTCATAATTTATCATTAACATTTCTTTAATTATCAATTAAAGAAAAAAGTCTGTAGTACTGATATGTTATTAGTATTACACACTTCTTAATATTCTGTAGATAATTTTTTTATTTTTTATTGCTGACTAGTAAAAATTTAACAAAAAAACAAAAAGGAAAAAATAAAAAATAGTTTATTTTTGTAAAAATTTATGATATAAATAAAAAAAAGAATAAAAAACAAACAAATAAATAACCAAATTTTTCTATTTAAAAACATATAAACTAAAAAAGTAATAATACATCTAAAAGTCAAAGGAGATTTATAAAAAATGATAAAAGGAGCATCAATGTTTGCAAGTGCAGGTATAGCAGAAACATATTTCAAAGAAGCGGGGGTAAATATTGTAGTTGCAAACGAACTAATAGAAAAAAGAGCAGAATTATATCAATACATGTATCCAGAAAGTAAAATGATAGTTGGTGATATAACAAATAATAAAATAAAACAAAAATTTTTAGAAGAAATAAAAAAAGATGTCAAATTTTTAATTGCAACGCCGCCTTGCCAGGGAATAAGCAACTTAGGTAAAAATAGAAATTTAGATGACAAATTAAAAGATCCAAGAAATTATTTAATTTTTGATGTGTTAGATGTAATAGATCAAAAAGATTTTGATTACATTTTAATTGAAAATGTTCCAGGTTTTTTAACAATAAAATTGCCATATAAAGATAAATTATGCACAGTAGAAGAAATACTAAAAGATAAATATTCAAATAAATATAAAATAGAATCAAATATATTAAATGCAAAAGAATATGGCGTACCACAAAGTAGACCAAGAGCTATAATAAAATTATATAAAAAAAATTTAGAATGGAAATGGCCCAAAAAGCAAAGAGAAATCACTCTAAGAGAAGCAATAGGAGACTTACCAAGTATTGAATCAGGGGAAAAATCGGATATTAAATACCATTACGCAAGAAAACATTCAAAAAATCAAGTTATATGGATGAAACATACTCCAACAGGAAAAACAGCTTTCGATAATGAAGAATTTTATCCTGTAAAAAAAGATGGGACAAAAATAAAAGGATATAAAGCAACATATAAAAGAATGAATTGGGATGCACCAGCTTCAGCAGTTACCATGAGAAACGATGCAATATCATCACAAGATAATGTTCACCCAGGAAGATTGTTACCAGATGGAACATATTCAGATGCAAGAGTTTTAAGTTTACTAGAATTATTTAGAGTATCATCATTACCCGATGATTGGAAAATTCCCGAATGGACAACAGATACATTCATACGAAGAGTTATAGGAGAAGGAGTTCCACCAAGATTAACATATAATATAGTGAAAGGAATAAAAATGAAAAATGATTAAAGGGGCATCAATGTTTGCAAGTGCAGGTATAGCAGAAACATACTTCAAAAATGCAAAAATAGATATTGTAGTTGCAAATGAGTTAATAGAAAAAAGAGCTAAATTTTATCAAGAAAGATATCCAACAAGCAAAATGATAATTGGTGATATAAATAATAAAGATATTAAAGAAAAATTTTTACAAGAAATAGATGAAGATGTTAAATTTTTAATAGCAACTCCGCCTTGCCAGGGAGTAAGTACATTAGGATTAAATAAACATATGGATCAAATGTTATCTGATCCAAGAAATTATTTAATCTATGATATAATGGAGGTTATAGATAAGAAAGATTTTGACTATATAATGATTGAAAATGTACCTAGATTTTTAGATGTATATTTTCCATATAAAAATTCTTTCAAAAAGCTAGAAGACATATTAAAAGACAAATATAGCAATAAATATAAAATAGAAATAAAAGTTTTAAATGCTAAAGATTATGGAGTACCACAAACAAGGCCACGAGCAATTATAAAAATGTATAAACATGGATTAAAATGGGGATGGCCTAAAGAACAAAAGGAAATTACACTAAGAGAAGCTATTGGAGATCTACCATCTTTAGAGTCGGGAGAAAAATCCGAATTAAAATTTCATTACGCAAAACAACATAATGAAAGAGAAATAATATCTATGAGGCATACACCTACAGGATGTAGCGCAATGAAAAATGAAGAATATTATCCCAAAAAGGAAGATGGTAGTAGAATAAAAGGATTTCATAATACATATAAAAGAATGAGCTGGGATGCACCAGCACCAGCTAGAACTATGAACAGTGGAAATATTGGATCACATAATAATGTACATCCTGGAAGATTATTACCTGATGGAACATACTCAGATGCAAGAGTTCTAACTTTAAGAGAGTTATTTATAGTTTCATCTCTTCCAGATGAATGGGATATTCCAAAAGGATATACAGATAACTTTATAAGACAAGTAATAGGAGAAGCAATTCCTCCAAAATTATCTTTTAATATAGTAAAAGAAATAGGAAAGAGTGATGAAATATGTTAAATCTTAATCGATCAAAAGATAACAAATGGATTTTTCAAAAAAATATTAGTTCTAATCAATTGATAAAGGCATTTATTGAAGCTATGGAAGAGCAAGGAAACATTATTGATGCAGAAAGAGTAAAAGAAAGACTAAGAGAAAATAACATGTATACTGGAAGAAGCATAGAAGGGTGTGCAAATACTATGGGAGTAAGACTTAGCCAAATGTGCTTTTACATGATTGGATATAAGAAAAGTGGAAAATTTTTGCCATCTCCTACAACTCAAATACTTAGAAAAGGCGGGAACATTACAATAGATGAGTTGTTTTTGGTAAATTTATTTTCTATGCAATATCCAAATCCATACAGCAGAACTCCGAATAATTTTAAAATTTATATGGGGAGACTAATTATAAAATTATTATTAGATGAAAGGTTAGGAAAAAAATTATACATAGATGAATTTATTTGGTTTTTACCATTTATTGAAACTATAAATAATCAGATATACGAAGAGTTAGTAATAGAAATTTTAAAGTATAGAAAATTAACATATGAAGAAAAATATGAATTATTTAAAAGCATAAAAAACTATGAAGAAGTATTTAGTAATTGCATGCATGAAGTAAATTATTATTTTGTAAGAATTTTTGCAGGTTTTAATGTATTTGATTTAGAAAGAGATTTACAACACAATGAAGGAAGAATTTTTAAATTTAGGCATGGAAATACTACTACGTTTAGGAATGATTCTATAGAAAGTAGAAGAAGTGTGCCCGGATATATAAAATTGACAAAAGATATAGAAGAAAAAGCAAAGATACTAAACGATAAATATTCTGCATTTGGCATTCCAGAAACACAAGCAACAGCATTATCAAAAGAAGATTGGATTAGAGATTTATACGAATTCAATATGTTAGACTATATAAAAGATATAAGCTTTAATAGACAATATAGAGATAATGTTATTGAAATAATAAAAAATATGGTATATCAATCAAAATATGGCACAAATGATGGAAAAAGTTTTGAAGAAAGCTTAAAGCCTGTATTAGAATTGTTTAGAGAAAGTAGAAATGTTCAACTTATTGGTGGACCAGGAGATACAGACATATTATGTGTTATGTTAGAAAACACTGATAAACTTTACAAGGTAAATGTTGATGCAAAAAAGACAAAGGATAGATTAAAAGGAATACATACAAGTAGAATAATGAATCATATTAATAAAAATGGCTCTAGATATTGTATAATAGTTTCTCCAAAATTCTCAAAAGGAGCAAAAACTGATATAAAAGGATTTAAGATTGTTACTATAGAAGCAGAAACTTTAGCTAGCTATTGCTTAAAGGAATGTTTGAATTCTACTGATGGATTAGCGGACTATAATGTTATAAATAAAATAGTAATGGAAAATGAAGGGAAAGATATAACTGAAAATGTAAATGATTTGATAGTAGAAAGATATCAAATTAATTAAAATATAATATAATAACTAAAACACCTATCTTATCAAAAATAGGTGTTTTATATAATATTAAGAAAATTATATAAATTTTATAAACATTTAAGACTTCTTTCGAAATTTTTTTATAAAAGATTTTTTATTATTTTTTTTCTTAAATTTATATTTTAAATAGCTAAAAATACAACATAAAGTTATTAAAAGAAAAAAAAATATTAATATCATAAAAACTTGTTTTATTGCTTCTTCTTTTGGCAATGTATTTAAATAAATAAAATAATTTGAAAACATAAAATATTCCTCATTTCAGTGATTTTTTACTTATAGGAATATTTTATTTGACAATAATCGACAAATCAATATAATATATTCAAAACAATATAAAACGTTCATAAAACATTATTTATTTTTTATGAAAAGTGTAATATCCTTAATTGTTTTTATTGCATTAATAATTTCATTTTCGGAATAGATTTTTAATTCTTTTTTAGTCTGTTCTATTATATTATCATCTAATCCATATAAAATATAATCAGCTGAATGTCCACTTAAACTTCTTAGTTTTTTAATACTTTTATAAACAAGATTTCCTTTTCCTTCTTCAACTAATCCTAAGAATTGACCAGAAACTCCAATTTCTTTGGCCAACTGAGTTTTATTCATATGTAATTCACTTTCTCTAATTACTTTAATCCTTTTTCCTCGTTCAATTTGTTCTTGTTTTTCTAAATCTATTTCATTTCTACTATAATTTGTATCCATAACCAATTCTCCTTACATTTATTGTTCATTTTATACTATAAAAATGTATAATATATAGAGAAATATTTTATATAAATATGGTGTTTTATGAGTTTTTATGGTATATTATGTATAGTAAGAATGGAAAGGAGAAAGATATGGAATCCAAACCTATGAAAATATTAATCATAGAGGATGACATTGATGATTGCAACCGTTTTGTTAATTGTATTAAAAGCAGAGAAGATATAGAATTAGTCGCATTAACAGATTCAGATGTAGAAGGTCTAAAATATGTAAAATTAAAACATCCAGAAGGAATTATATTAGATTTAGAATTAAATAACAGTACAACTGGCAATACAGATTCTTTAGAATTCTTATCAAACTTAAGAAAAATAAATTTAAATTATGAACCAATTGTAATTGTAACAACTCATGTAAATTCTAAGAGAACTTATGAAATTTTACATAGAGAAGGAGTTGACTTAATATTATATAAAGACCATCCAAATTATTCATGCGATTATGTATTGAACAAATTCTTGAATTTAAGAAAAGTACCAATAAAGCAAACAGTAAATACATTAAAAGAAGAAATAAAAGAAAATGAAAACAAAATATCAGAATGTATTTATCATGAATTAGATCTAATTGGAGTAACTGCTAAGCTAAAAGGAAGACAGTATATTCATGATGCAATACTTTATTTAATACAAAACCCAAAAAGCAATATAAATGTCATTCAATATTTAACAAAAATTTATAAAAAATCTGGAAATACTATAACAAATGGAATACAAAATGCAATTATACATGCTTGGAGAGTTTCATCTATAGAGGACTTAACTACTTATTATACAGCAAGAGTAAATTATGAAACGGGAATTCCAACACCTATGGAATTTATTTATTATTATGTGGATAAAATAAAAAAGATAATCTAGTATACAAATACTAGATTTTTTCATTTTTCGCCAAAATTCGCCATTTTTTTTCATTATTAGATACCGTTTATTTGTAGGTAATGAATGGTATTTTTTTATTAGCAACTAAGAGAAGAACGTTAAAAAAAGGTGGTGATAGATATGGGATGGTATGAAGCTTTATTAGCATGGTTTAGACATTGGGCTGGATAAAATATGAGAAGGATATTCAAGAAGAGCAAATAAAATATTGAATATCTTTCTTTTTTTGTATATAATAGAAAAAAATTAAGGAGAGATTAAATTTACAAGAATGGAAACAATATTAAATTTGAGGGATATGGAAATTATTGTATATATATTAAAAACATTTTTTATAAGTTTAATGACTTATTATACATATTTAAAAATAAGCAATAGAAAAATAAAGATAAATAGAAAATCAATAATTATAAGTATAATAAGTATTATAGTAGTTATTATATCAACATGCATAAAATATAAACTAGATTCTATAACAGGAACAGCCTGTTTAATATTAATGTTAAGTATTCTTTATGCTATAATTTATAAAGAAGATATCGGATTTTCTATATTAAATACAGTTATTTCTTTAAGTATTAATTACATATTATTTTCTATTGCTATAGCAATAATGTTTATTCCTAATATTATAAGATTCAATTATAATGATTATATAAATTTAATATTTATGATATTAATACATTTGATTTTCTTAACAAGAATATTTAAAATAAAAAAATTAAAAAACGGATTTTCATTTATATATAATAATGTAAAAAATCAATATTTTAATATGCTAATTTTAAATATAAGCTTTGCAATACTATTTCTTTTTGTTTGTTTAACTAGTTTTAATATAGAATTCACAGGAAAAATTCTTCCAACTATGGTGATTTCCGCGATAATCATGTTTATCACCATCCAAAAATCCTTTAAACTATACTACAAACAAAAACTTTTAATTCAAGACCTAGAAGAAACCAAAAAAGAGTTAGCAAATAAAAATAAGGAAATAAAAGAACTTGAAGAAGAAAATCTAAACTTCAGTAAAACAAGTCATTCAATTATGCATAAGCAGAAAGCACTAGAACATAAGCTAAATGAATTAATGCTAAAAACAGAGATTGCAGAAGAAATAGACTTAAAAGATAGAGTGGAAAATGTTACTAAAGAACTAAAAAAAGAAGCAGTAATCGAATTAAGCAAAACAGATATTCCAGAAATTGATGATATGCTACAATATATGCAATCAGAGTGTGTAAAAAAGAAAATAGACTTTCAATTGCAATTAAATGGAAACATACATCATATGATTAATAATTATGTAGAAAAAGAAGAATTAGAAATTTTAATTGCTGATCACATAAAGAATTCAATTATTGCAATAAATCATAGTGATAATAGTAATAAAAGTATATTAGTAAGATTAGGAAAAATTGATAGCATATATAGTTTTTACATATATGATTCTGGAATTGAATTTGAAATAGATACATTATTGAATCTAGGCAAAATTCCAAGTAGTACTCACAAAGATGATGGTGGTACAGGTATGGGATTTATGAATACTTTTGATACCATCAACAAACATCAAGCAAGTATTATGATTAATGAATATAATAAACCATGTAAAGATAATTTTACAAAAGCAATTATAATTAAATTTGATAATAAAAATGAGTTTATAATTTCTTCATATAGAGCTGAAGAAATACAAAAGAAAAGTAATGACAATAGCCCTATTATATATAAAATAGAAGAATAAAAATATTAATCATAAATCCAACCTCTAACTACATATAAATAGAACAAGAAACAAAGAGGGAGGTATTTATTGATGGAAGAAATAAAAAATATAACAAAGAAAATAAAAAAAAGTAAATTATTAAAAGCACAGATTGTTGTAATAATAGTTTGCTTGTTTTTAGGTACTTTATTACACTTTACTTATAAATGGTCAGGAAAGAATTTATTTGTTGCGAGTTTTAGTGCAGTAAATGAAAGTGTATGGGAACATTTAAAATTAGTATTTTATCCAATGCTATTAATGGCTATTATTGAATATCAATTTGTAAAAGATGAAGTACATAACTATATAGAAGCAAAAACTATAGGTATTTTTGTTTCAATTAGTTTTATTGTAATTAGTTTTTTTACATATTCAGGAATTATAGGAACGAGTTTTTTACTAATTGATATTATAATATTTATAATAAGCATTATTTTAGGTGAGATAGTATCTTATAAACTAATGAATAGAGAAGAGGAAAGTACTAACAAATCAAGAATTTTATCAGCAATTATTTTTATTTTTTTATTAATTAGTTTTATATTTTACACTTATAATACTCCAAAGGTAAATTTATTTAAAGATCCTGAAACAGGAGTATATGGTATTGAAAATTCATAAAATGATTAAAATATATAAAAGTCATCCATAAAAATTAAGAAAAAGTTAATATAACGTTCTTTTTTATAATTAAAAATTTATTTTTATCAATTATTAAAAATTTTTTTATCAATAATATTGCTTTTTTATTAAAAAAGTTTTAAAATTTATGTGTAAATATGAGTGAATTTTTTGTATGTAAACATATAAACTTATATATTTACTTGAAATAGAATATATCTTGTTATTGTAATCTATTAAATAATTTTGATATACTAGGTAAAATAAATTATAAAGAAGTAATAGGAAAAAGAGTAGAATAAAATAAAACTTTTTGAAAAATAATAGTAATATTATTTTGTATTACTTTTTAAGTTTTTAAATCTAAAAATAAAATGTAATAAAATTTTATAAAAGGGAGTGCTAATATGCAAAAGATAAAAAAAATAGGAATATTAATTATATATATTTTCGTATTAAATAGTTTATTTATTAACTGCTATGCTACAAATGATATAAACAAAGAGAATATAAATAAATCATTACAACAGTTTGTTTCATCAGGTGCAAATGGAGATAATTACCAAATTGCTGTATCAGATAATACTATCACAATAACAGTTGATGAAAAAAGTTATATTCTAAATTATGATTTGACAGAAAAACCAAAATTTACACTAGAAATTCCTATTCAACAGGGAATGAGCTATGAAGATTTTAAAGAGCAAACAGAAAGAATAGTTTTACCAATTGTTGGATATATTGCAGTTGCAAATATTCAAGGTGTAGAACTTGAAGATGCAAGCGCATATATTTTAATGTCATATATAGGAGATGCTACCAATGGTTCTTGGTCTAGTGATAATTCCTATGTTATTGTTGATGACACCAATTTGTCAGATGGAGTTACAATAGATAAAAGTGAAAGCGATTCAAAAACTATATATGTATCTGAATTTGGAGAAAGAGTAATGGAATATGTAAATGATATATATAAAGATAAACAAACTATAACTGATGCAACAAATGGTATTGATTCTTATGAATGGATTATTGAAAAAAAAGATGTAACTGAAACTTCGTGCAAATTAGTTTCAACATTAAGTGTAAATACTAATGCAGATTTTTCAAAAATAAAAGGATATGCTAATGGAATTAGTGAATCTTTTGATAAAGCTAATGAATATGATTCAAACGAGCAACAACAAGAACAAACAAAAGAATCAAAAAGTAATAATATAGCTGAAAATTATATAACTACAAAAAATACTTTACCAAAAGCAGGTGTAAGTAATGTTTGCTACGTAATAATTGTATTTAGCTTTATTTTATTAGTAATATTTGTAATTAAGCTAAGACAACATAAAGATATTAAATAGAAAAATTTATATACTATGTTTATAAAATATTTGGCTAAAATTTTTTTAACTTTTCCTTAGTATTTTATAGTTAAGTTGAATCTCATTTACTGAAAATTTTTTGAGATTTAACTTTTTTTTTATAAAACTAAAATCAACACATATAAAAAAGTTAATAAAAAAATAAAAAAAGTGTTGACAAATTATGGAAACGGACTTATAATATAAACATGTTAAAAATCAAATGCTGTTTTAAAGCATTCAAAATATTTTAATTCAATTAGAATCATAAAAAATTTTATCAACTGATTCAAAATTACCCATAAATAAATTTATAATAAAAATGTTTGGATATCTGAGGTCATTATAGCCCCCATAATTTAAGTATAATTTAAAATCTCTATAACAAACTTAAGGTCGAGTATAGTTTTATAAATCAAAGCTGTTCGGCAATATCCATTAAAATAATAAAAATTGCTTTCATAAGAAAATGCAAACATCCTTCATTTAAATAAATTTATAATGACCTCAGATATCCAAACATTAAAAGAAAGGAAAAAATGTTATCAATTGTAAAAAGCATTGCGCTTCAAGGATTAAATGGATACTTAGTATCAATTGAAGTAGATATTTCATCTGGACTTCCGTGTTTTGAAATTGTAGGGTTACCAGATACAAGCGTAAAAGAAGCAAAAGAAAGAGTAAGAACAGCAATTAAAAATTCAAAAATTGAATATTTAAATAGAAGAATTATAGTAAATTTAGCACCAGCCAACATAAAAAAAGAAGGGTCAAGATTTGATTTACCAATTGCAATTGGAATATTAATTGCAAGTGAAAAGATAAAAAATTTATATTTAAAGAATTTTTTAGATGAAACTATTTTTCTTGGAGAGCTTTCTTTAGATGGAACAGTAGAAAAAATAAATGGAGTATTACCAATTTGTATTGAGGCAAGAAAATTAGGAATAAAAAGAATTATACTACCCAATAAAAATGCTAAAGAGGCAGCATTAATAGAAGGATTAGAAATATTACCAATTAATAATTTAAATGAAATTATACGATACTTAAATGGTGAAAGTTATATAGAAAAAGAAAAAAATAAGAAATTTTATTCACAGAGTCAAATTACATATGAATTTGATTTTTCAGAAGTTAAAGGTCAAGAAAATGTAAAAAGAGCATTAGAAATTTCAGCTGCAGGAGGACATAATTGTTTATTAATTCGGAAGTCCAGGATCAGGAAAAACAATGATTGCAAAGAGAATTCCTAGTATTTTACCAGATATTAGTTTTGAAGAAGCATTAGAAATTACAAAAATTCATAGTATAGCAGGTTTAGTATCAGAAGATAATCCACTTATTTTAACAAGACCATTTAGAAGTCCACATCATACAATAACTTCATCTGCATTAGTTGGAGGAGGAAAAAGTCCAAAGCCACGGAGAAATCAGTTTATCACATAATGGTGTTTTATTTTTGGATGAATTACCGGAATTTAATAAAAGTGTATTAGAGTTATTAAGAGGACCTTTAGAGGATAAATTTGTAACAATTAGTAGATTAAATATGACAATTACATATCCGTGCAATTTTATTTTTGTTGCTAGTATGAATCCATGTCCGTGTGGATATTATGGATCTAGTAAAAAAGAATGTAACTGTAAAGATGAACAAATAAAAAGATATAGAAATAAAATAAGTGGTCCATTACTAGATAGAATAGACCTTCATATTGAAGTAGAAGGTGTTAAATATAAAAAATTAGAGAGTAATGAAAAAATAGAAACATCCGAAGAAATAAGAAAAAGAGTAAATACTGCTAGAACAATTCAATTAAATAGATATAAAAAATATTCAATTTTTTCAAATTCAGCATTAACTCCTCAATTAATTGAAAAATACTGTAAATTAGATTTAAAATGTAAAGCAATTTTAAAAAATGCATTTGATAAATTAGGACTTAGTGCAAGAGCATATATAAGAATTTTAAAGGTAGCAAGAACAATAGCAGATTTAGACCAATCATACGAAATAAAAGTAAACCATTTAGCAGAAGCTATTCAATATAGAAGTTTAGATAGGAAATACTGGTGAGACTTAGAAAGAGGTGATTTTTATTATAAAAATTACAATAAATGATGAAATATACCCAAAGCAATTAAGAAAAATTAATAATCCACCCAAACAACTTTATTTACAGGGGAATATAAAATTATTAAATGAAAATATTATATCTATTATAGGCTCAAGAAGTTGTTCAGAAAATGGAAAGATATTAGCTGAAAAATTTGCATCAGAGTTAGCCAATCAAGGGCTAATAATTGCTAGTGGAATGGCAAAGGGTATTGATACAATTGCACATGAAGCTACAATGATACAAAATGGAAAAACTATTGCAGTTTTAGGTAATGGATTTAATAATATTTTTCCAGAAGAAAATAAGAAGTTATATGAAAAAATAATAGAAAGTGGAGGTTTGGTAGTTAGCGAATATGAGCCAAATACAAAACCAAATTCTAATTTATTTTTAGAAAGAAATAGAATTGTTAGTGGGATTTCAATTGGAATATTAGTAGTAGAAGCTGCATATAGAAGCGGAACAAGTGTTACAGCGAAGTTAGCAAAAAGACAAAATAGAAAAGTATTTGTACTACCACATGAAATTGGAAATATGCATGGAGTGGGGACAAATAATTTAATAAAAAAAGGGGCTACATTAGTTACTTCAACAAAAGAGATAATAGAAGAATTTGAATTTTTAACATATAAAAATGTTAAAAAGGTAAATAAAATAAAAAAAGAACCTAAAGATGAGGAATATAAAAAAATATATAAATTAATAGAAAAAGGATTTAAAAATACAAACGAAATATATAAAAATTCAAATAAAACAATAAAAGAAATAAATTATATTTTATTTATGCTAGAGGTAGATGGATTTATAACCAAAGTACCAGGAGGGTATGTATGTGTTTAAAACAGCAAAGAGGAAAAATAGGAGAAGATTTAGCATGTAAGCATTTACAAAAAAATAAATATACTATAATAAATAGAAATTTTAGATGCAAACAAGGAGAAATTGATATTATAGCTTATGATGAAAAAAGAAAGGAATTAATATTTATAGAGGTAAAAACACGCTCAAATATAGAATACGGATTACCGAGTGAGGCTATAGTAAAAATGAAGAAAAACCATATTATAAACAGTGCTAAATATTATAATTATAAAAACAAAATTGAAAATGTACCAATTAGATTCGATGTAATTGAAGTTTTTTTAAATAATAGTAATTATAAAATTAATCATATAAAAAATGCTTTTTATTATGAAGAATAAAATTTTTTTAAGTATAATAAAAAACGAATGCTATTTTTGAAGTGAACCCAAATTATTAGAAAAAGTGTCCAATTTTTTGGGTTCACTTCGTTTGTCTAAGAATCCGTTTTATTAATACTCCAATATTTTTCATATTTTTCTTTTGCAGTATCTGGATTGTAAATACCAGTAAAATCCTTGATAGGAGCAAATTCTTCATCTTCATTTACTCGAAGAAGTAACATATCATCAAAGTAAGAAAAAATATCAAAAATAAAATTTTCAAATTTATACGAGTTTGGTTTATCAGGTACTTGCTTCATTCCTTCATCATTTACAAAAGCATTTTTTTTGAAAGCTCTATGATAAGAAAGAGAATAATTAGATGCTTTTTTTACAGCATTTAGAGTCATTAAATGTGATAAAATATTTGCTTCTCTATATTTATAAGTACCATCTTCATATCTTGAAACTGATAAATTTATATCAATATCATCATAGTCTAATATAGAGGGCTTACCAGATTTTCTACAATATACAGCTGTCTTTTCTAGGGGTCTTCTTTTAAAAATAGATTTTGAAGCAATTTCATAATTCTTTTCATCAGCTAAACCAATAAATAATGGATCAACATTTTTTAATAATACATTATCTATTCCCCCAAAAGATATCCATTTTATATTATTATTTTCTAAATCTTGTATTATACCATTATTTTTCATAGACTTAAATACATTGCCATTACCATTAGAAGCAGATTTTATTTGATAAATTTCCTGAAGAATAAGTTTTCCATTTACATCAATTAAAGGTAAATTTTCTTGTATAAAAAACTTTATTTTATCTTTAGGATATCCAAAGAAATCATGCAATTTAAAGTATTCTTCTGTAGCTATATGATTTTCTTGACTTGTCATTATATACCAAGGAATAACAATATTATATTTTTGATTAGCTCTTTTTATATCCTCGCACATAATTTGAAACAATGATTTTTTTATATGGTCTGAATCAAAAGATAGTTCATAAGTTCCTTTAGGACCTTTATATCCTAGCCTACTTCCTTGACCTCCTGCCATAGTAACAACTGCCAAAAATCCAGATTTAATTTTTTTTTCACCAATCATTATGTATTTATTTAACTCATCAAATGAAAATTTATTTTTTTCTAAATGTTCTAATGGTGAAACAGTGTTAATATCTAAGTGAGATGGCTCAAGAGAGTTTTGATACAAAGAGATAATTTCATCAAAATTTATATTTAAAATTTGATTTAACAACATATCTTTATGCTCATCTGAGAGTTCATCATAAAAATATAATAAATGTTCTTGATTATATTTTTTTAAAATAGTTTTAACTTGAGTTAATTTATCCATTATATTCAACTCCTAATTTATACCATATGTGGTAGGAAGTGCCCCTTTTAAACTTCTAATAATCATATCTTTATTAGGAGCGTTTAGAGCTTCAAGAGCATCAATTTCTTTTTGAACGTTATAAGGAATTCTTACTAAGTTAAAAGAAATTGAATCTAAAACTTCTGAGGCATAATTTCCTTCTATTATTATATAAGATGCAAGAGTCGAAAATTTGTTACTTTTGTCATCTGTATCAGCATTCATCATTTCGACTGGAATACCAACACTTCCTGTATTAAATAATGTTTTATTTTTATATCTGACAACAAAAGGTGTATGAAGGTGACCATAACCAACAATATCAGGCTCGGGATCATCTGAATTTTTACCAATAAAAGGTGTATTTTTAAATAAATCTTCAGGGCTATCAAGTTCTGTACCCTCATATCTAGTTCCTTTATTTGAAAACATAGGATTATAAATATTATCTAAACCATAAGGTGATGCGTGGAAAATCCTAATTAGATGTCCACTCATATAAAATTCGAAAGAAACAGGAAGATTATATACAAAGTTAGCTCTTTCTTCACCAATTAATTTTCGAGACCAAAAATTTTTATTTTTTGATTCAGGGCGACAAATAATATAATCTGTATTTCCAATTAGCATAACTTCACAAACCTGTTTTAATTTATCAATTACTAAATCAGGATGAGCACATTTTATAACATAATCACCTAGGCAAAAAATTTTATCTATTCCACGTTTTTTTATATCATATAATACAGCATCTAATGCAGTAATATTTCCATGAATATCTGAAATAATTGCTATTTTTTCCATTAATACACCTCCTATAAGTAGATATTTTATATAAAAATTTTAAAAATTAATTTATTATTATAAATTAGTTTATAACAAAATAAGTTAAAAGTCTAGTATAGATAGTTAATTTATTAAAATTTTATTATAAAATGTTACAATTCACAGTCTATGATATAATTTGAAAATAGTTAGTTTTGAAATAACCGCGTAAGCGATCAAACGGGCCGGTTAAGGCGAGTGTGAATTAGAGCATATTATAGATAAAAAATTATTTCGTAATTTGCCATACTAAGGTTATGAAAAAACTAATTATTTTCAAATAGACCAACTATTAACATTAGTTAAAAATATAACCAATAAAATAGAAAAATATAACTAAAAAAATAAAATAGAAAAATAAATTGAAATTTAAAATAAAAAATAGTATAATCATTTTGAAGAAAGGAGAAATAAAATGTTTAATTTGGTGAAAGATGACTTTGATGAAAATTCTGATGATATTTTAAAAACAATTAATAAAATGATTGAGAATAATAAAAAAGAAGAAGATAAAAAATCAAATAAAAATAAAGGAGAATAAAATGGGAAAATTATTTGTAATAGATGGAACTGATGGAAGTGGTAAACAAACACAATTAAAAAAGCTCCAAGAAAGATTTGAAACTGATGGTATAGATTATAAAGTAGTAAGTTTTCCAAACTATGATAGCCAAAGTTCATCATTAGTAAAAATGTATTTATCAGGAGAATTTGGAAATAATGCTAAAGAAATTAGCCCATATATAGCATCAACTTTCTATGCAGCAGATAGATATGCAACATTTCAAACAGGATATAAAGAGTATTATGAAAATGGCGGAATTATATTAGCAGACAGATATACAACGGCAAATATGGTTCATCAAGCTGGAAAAATTGCTGATAAAAATGAAAGAGACAAATTTTTAAAATGGCTATGGGATTTTGAGTTTAATTTATATGGTTTACCTATTCCAGATGAGGTATTTTTCTTAAATATGCCTGTAGAAAAAGCAATTGAATTAATGAAAAATAGAGAGAATAAATTTACACATGATACAAAAAAAGATATTCATGAAAGTGATAAAAATCATTTAACAGATTCATATTTAGCTGCTTGTTATGTTGCTAAAGAATATAATTGGTATGAAGTGCAATGTGTAAAAGATAATAAAATTAGAAGCATAGAAGATATTCACGAAGAAATTTATAATCAAATTAAAAGAAAAATATAAAGTAGAATAACAAATTCTATATTTAAGAAAAGCGACAAAAAACAAAGAATAATTGAGAAAAAATGAGATTATATTAAATAATAAAATAAATGCAATAAACAATTAAGAGCAAATTGAATAAAAACATAATAAAATAAATTTGGAATATTTTTTTTATAATGTTATAATATATATTGGTGGTGCATTATTCTAGTCATACAAACTTTATGAGGGTGGGGCTAAAAATCCACTAAAGGGCACATCGTTGAAGTTTCTTAGTTTTGCGCGAAATGCCAGTTTTGTGTGAAGTTAGGGAGTAAAGAGATTAGGGAGAATATATAATGGCATATATATAACCCCTGATTTCGTGGAGGCTTAAATATAAATTTAAGTAAAACCTATGTTGAGTGCCAAGACACAAAATACATAGAGTAGCCTGTCTCGAGTGAATGTATTGGGATTAATTTTTCATAAATAAAACTAATTTGGCCAAATTAATTTTATTTTTAGATTATGAAATTGCATTTGCAAAAAAGACTAATAAAGTGAAAACGTATGTTAAGGAAAACTTCTAGAATGTTTGCTTAAATTAAAGCATATGGGTCTAGGGATTAAGGTGCAGATTTAAGTGGCGATCTGGTGTTTACTATATTAATAAGTAGATATTCTTCTTAATCGGAAACGGCTATAACAGTAATGTTAAGCGAGGAATAGAGAAATTCAACCAGACCTAAACTGTAAAATTTACTTAGACTTTGACCATCTAAAATAATATAATAAGTTATAAAAAGATGGATACAAATGGCTATAAATGGCTAATTTGTATCCATTTATATTTAATAAAAAGGAGATAAAAATGAAGAAAGAAAAATCTAAAATAAAATGGTTTATTCAAGTTTTTTTTATAACATTTGCATTATCTGTACTATTTTCGTATATATCTGCAAATGGTGTTTCTAACTTGAGTTTAATACCTGCAATATTAATATTAATATTTGTAATTGCAATTGGGATTTTTTTTGATATTGTTGGTGTAGCTGTAACTGTTGCAAATGAACAAGAATTCCATGCAAAGGCAACAAAAAAAGTAGAAGGATCAAAAACTTCAATTCAATTAATTAGAAATGCCCCAAAAGTTGCCAATATTTGTGCTGATGTTATAGGAGATATTTGCCGGTGTATTAAGTGGGGCAATTAGTGCACTAATATCAATAAAAATCACATCACAATTAGGCTTGGATTTTAATATAGAATTTATATTAAGTGCTATTGTTGCTGCAATTACTGTTGAGGGAAAAGCAATAGGAAAAGAAATTGCAAATAATAATTCAACAAAGATTGTACATGCAGTAGGAATTATATTAAATAAATTTATTAAATAAAAGTTAGATAGCAAGCAAATTTACTTAAGTGAATTTTTCATGTAAACAAATTTACTAAAAGGCCAAAGAGAAAATTTAAAAAGATTAAAATATTAAGGTCTTACAACTTTTATTAGGAAGGATTAATAAAAATGAAAGCATTAATTACAGGAGCTTCATCAGGAATTGGAAGAGATATGGCAAGAGTATTAAGTCAAAAAGGCTATGATTTATCGTTAGTAGCAAGAGATGAAGATAAACTAAATAAACTAAAAGAAGAACTTAAAAAAAATAATGTTACAATTGATACAATAATAATGGATTTATCAAAAGAAGAAAACTGCAATAAGCTTTATGAAATAGTAAAAAATATAGATATTTTAATTAATAATGCTGGATTTGGGGATTGTGGTAATTTTACAAAAACAAGTTTAGAAAAAGAAATAAATATGATAAATACGAATATAACAGCATATCATATTTTAACAAAATTGTATTTAATAGATATGAAAAAACAAAATAAAGGTAAAATACTAAATGTTGCTTCAATTGCAGGATTTATGCCTGGACCATTAATGTCCACATATTATGCCACAAAAGCTTATATTGTTAGGTTATCAGAAGGAATAAGAGAGGAATTAAAAAAAGAACATTCAAACGTACAAATTAGCATATTGTGTCCTGGTCCAGTTGCAACAAATTTTAATAAAGTTGCTAATGTAAAATTTCATATGAGAGAAGCAAATAGTAAAGAAATAGCAAAATATGCAATTAAAAAATTAGAACAAGGAAAATTTTATATAATTCCAGGAATAGATATTAAAATGGCTAAGTTAGGAGCAAAAATAATGCCAACACCTATAATTAGTAAAATAACGTATATGATACAAAAAAGAAAGATTTAAAAATTACTTGCGTATAGATAAAATATAGTTTATAATAATATAAATGAAAAATAGGAGAATTTATAATGTGGAAAAGAAAAGAGCTAAAGAGTATGGCAAGACAGGTAATAAAGAAAAATTATTGGACAGCTATTGTAGTCTGTTTCTTATTGGCATTATTAACAAGTGAATTTGGAAGTTCAATTGTTGGAATATGGCAATCAAATGACTCTATTGATCCTAATTATTTAGAGCATATTAAAAGTTTAAATTTAGATATTAGTAATGAAAATGATCAACAACAAATAGATAATCAAGATGATAATTCTAATAAAGAACAAGTAAATCTAAATAATATATCTGTAAAGAATATTAAATTGATTGAAGCAAATTTAAATAGTATGACAAAATCACTAAAATATCAATTTAAGATATGGGATGCAGTAAAATCGTTTTCATTAAATCAAATTTCATTAGGAATATCACTTGTTATAACAGCAATGATAGCATTGTTATTTATTATAATTATAGAAAGCCCATTAACGGTTGCAGGGAAACATTATTTCTTAAAAGCAAGACAAAATAGTAATACAAAAATAGGAGTACTTAAAAATATATTTAAAAAAGAAAATTGGCTAAATGTAGCAATAATAATGTTTTTTAAAAATATATATAATATATTATGGTATTTAACTATAGTAGGCGGAATTATAAAAACTTATGAATATAAAATGATACCTTATATTTTAGCAGAAAATCCAAAGATAAAGAAAAAAGAAGCTTTTAAACTTTCAAAAGAAATGATGAAACAAAATAAATGGAAAGCTTTTTTATTAGATGTATCATTTATTTTATGGAATATATTATCTGTTTTTACATTTGGATTATTAAACATATTGTATGTAAATATGTACATATCTGCTACAACAGCAGAATTGTATGTAGTGCTGAGAAATAAAGCAATTGATGAAAAGTATGAATATTATGAAAACTTAAATGATAAAGATATAAAATAATAGTTAATTAAATTAAAAAGAAGTAGTAGTAATATAAAAGATTACTACTATTTTAAATTCAAAAAGAAGTGATAAAATAAAAAACTTAATTTATCTAAATTAATATAATTTTAACATATTTTTTAAGAAAAAATCCATCGAAATTTGTAGAATATAATAAAAATAAAAAATAAATAAAAGAAGAAAAAAATCAAATAAAATTATAAAATGTAGACAATTATCAAAAAATGTAAAAAAAGAGGAATATATATCATAAAATGCGATGAAAAAATCTTGCAACCTCCTTCAAATAGTTGTATTATAGAAGGCGTGCAATACAAAAGAGGGGGATAAAAATGAAAACATTTTATGGGAGTATTTTTATTGAAAAGGAAAAATTACGAGAAGCAGGAATTAGACACCCAATAAAATTAGAGTATTATAAAATGATAAATGAAGATAAATTTATCAATGGAAATAACGAAAAATACGGAGTAAAAATAGTAAAAACAGAATACAAAGAAAAAAATATAAAAATAGAAGATAAAACCATAAAATATTTATCAAATGATGAACAAAAAATAGATAATATTTTAATGATTTTAAAAGAAAACGAGGTAACTCCAATTTCTCTACAAGATATTATATGTGATTTTTCAAAAAGTTCTTTTCTATTATAATTTGTAATATAATAATAGTATTAATAAACTAATTTTTTAAAAAGCCTTGCAAATTATAAAGAAGTAGTCTAGAATACTTAATAGTAAATAAAAGTTAGATGTAAAATAGGCATATTATAAAATACAAGGAGGAAAATATGGCAGATAAATTAATAATAGTAGAGTCACCAGCAAAGGCAAATACCATAAAAAAGTTCCTAGGAGGTAACACAAAAGTAGTAGCATCTATGGGACATATTAGAGATTTACCAAAATCAAAACTAGGAGTAGATATACAAAATGACTTTGAACCAGAATATATTAATATTAGAGGAAAAGGAGATCTAATAAAACAATTAAAAAAAGAGGCAAAACAAGCAAAAAAGGTTTATCTTGCAACTGACCCTGATCGAGAAGGAGAAGCAATTGCATGGCACTTAGCAACAATTCTTAAAGATGAAAAAGAAAAAATTACAAGAGTTACTTTTAATGAAATAACAAAAGGTGCAGTGCAAAAAGCTATAAAAGAGCCAAGAGATATTGATGAAAATCTAGTAGATGCCCAACAAGCCAGGCGTGTATTAGATAGAATTGTTGGATATAAAATAAGTCCTTTACTATGGAAAAAAGTAAGAAGAGGTCTATCAGCAGGTAGAGTACAATCTGTTGCAGTAAAACTAATAGTAGATAGAGAAAATGAAATTGAAAAATTTATACCACAGGAATATTGGAACATATTTATAAATGTGGAAGAAAAAGATACTAAAAAGCAATTTGAAGCAAAATTTTATGGAAAAAAAGGTAAAAAACAAGAAATCAAATCAGAAGAACAAGTTAATAGAATATTAAAAGACATTGAAAAAGCAAAATATATTGTAAATGAAGTAAAAAAAGGAGAAAAGAAAAGAACACCAGCTCCACCATTTACTACAAGTACAATGCAACAAGAGGCATCTAGAAAATTAGGTTTTACTTTAAAAAAGACAATGTCAGTTGCACAAGGATTATATGAGGGAATAAAAGTTTCTGAAAAGGGCACAATTGGTTTAATAACATACATGAGAACTGATTCAACTAGAATTTCAGAAGAAGCAAGAGCATTAGCGAAAAAACATATAGAAAAAACATATGGAAAAAATTATTATGAAAATAGATATTACAGGACTAATAAAGACTCACAAGATGCACATGAGGGTATAAGACCAACATATGTAGAATTAGAACCAGATAACATAAAAGAATCTTTAACAAATGATCAGTATAAATTATATAAATTAATTTACAATAGATTTATAGCAAGTCAGATGGCATCTGCTATTTATGATACAATTTCAGTTACAATAAATGCAAATGATTATGACTTTAAAGCAAATGGACAAAATTTAAAATTTAAAGGATTTATGACATTATATGTAGAAGGAACTGATTTTAAACAAATAGAGGAAGAAAATACTGTACCAGATTTAAAAGAAAATCAAGAACTTAAATTAAACAAAATTAATCCAAAACAAAGCTTTACAGAGCCACCTCCAAGATACACAGAAGCAAGCCTCGTAAAAGCTTTAGAAGAAAAAGGAATTGGAAGGCCAAGTACATATTCTCCAACTATTACAACAATACTAGAAAGAAGATATATTGAAAAGCAACAAAAACAATTGATACCAACAGAACTAGGAAAAGTAGTAAATAAACTATTAGCAGAAAACTTTACAGATGTTATAAACATAGAATTTACAGCAAAAATTGAAAATGAATTTGATGAAATAGCAGAAGGAAAAGACAAATGGAAAAAAATGATAAGACAATTCTATGGACCATTTGAAAAAGAATTGGAAAGAGTAGAAAAAGAACTAGAACATGTAGAGTTAGTAGAAGAGGTATCAGATATACCATGCGAAAAATGTGGAAGAATGATGGTATATAAATATGGAAGATATGGTAAATTTTTAGCATGCCCAGGATATCCAGAATGCAAAAATGCAAAACCCATAATAGAAACAATTGATGTACCTTGCCCAAACTGTGGTGCAAAAGTACAAGTAAAGAAAACAAAAAGAAAAAGAAACTATTATATTTGTGAAAATAATCCAAAAAGTTGTAACTATATTTCTTGGAACAAGCCAAAATTAGGAGAAAAATGGGATGCGGAAGAGGCAAAGAAAATAAAAACAAAAAGAAGAAGAACATCTAAAAATACCAAATCAAGTAAAAAATAATAAGTAAACTAAAATACGCCATAATGCTTGACAAAGTGGCGTATTTTTGGTATTATTTTAAATGTTAAAGCATATATTAAAATAAATAGTAACTATGCAGGTATAATTTAGTGGTAAAATGTAACCTTGCCAAGGTTAATTCGCGGGTCCGATTCCCGCTACCTGCTCCATTTAAAGCTATGTGGCTGTAAGGC
>CANQVM010000019.1 GCA_947627265.1 uncultured Clostridia bacterium
AGAACACCAATGTTATCTCCAGCTTCTGCTTGGTCTAATAATTTTCTGAACATTTCTACACCTGTAACAACAGTTTTTCTTCTTTCTGTTGTAAGACCGATAATTTCAACTTCATCTTGTAATTTTACTTGACCTCTTTCTACTCTACCTGTTGCAACTGTTCCACGACCAGTAATTGTAAATACATCCTCAACTGGCATTAAGAATGGTTGATCGATTGGTCTTTCTGGTGTTGGAATATAGCTATCAATTGCTTCCATTAATTCTTTCATTGGTTTATATACTTCATCATCTGGATTTGTTGATGTAGTTTCTAATACTTGTAATGAAGATCCTTTTACAATTGGAATATCATCTCCTGGGAAACCATATTCTGAAAGTAAATCTCTAACTTCCATTTCAACTAATTCTAATAATTCTGGATCATCAACCATATCACATTTATTTAAATAAACAACGATATATTGAACACCAACTTGTCTAGCAAGTAAGATATGCTCTCTTGTTTGAGGCATTGGTCCATCAGCTGCTGAAACAACCAATACAGCACCATCCATTTGAGCAGCACCTGTAATCATGTTTTTAACATAGTCAGCGTGACCTGGACAGTCAACGTGAGCATAGTGTCTTGCTTCTGTTTCATATTCAACGTGAGCTGTATTAATTGTGATTCCTCTTGCTTTTTCTTCTGGAGCACCATCGATTTGATCATATGCTTCATATTTAGCTTTTCCTAATAATGATAAATATTTAGTAATAGCTGCTGTTGTTGTTGTTTTTCCGTGGTCTACGTGACCGATTGTTCCGATATTAACGTGTGGTTTGTTTCTTTCAAATTTTGCTTTTGCCATTTTTAAATTCCTCCTCTTTCCTTGTAAGTTTTTTACTTACCTTTATTTTAAAATTTAATAACAATATTTTATTTTGTATTTGCATTTTATACTATTTTCTTTAAAAATGCAAGTACTTTTCTTTTCTTCTTATAAATTTATGGTTTTATTACTTTTATTCACTTTTAGCTCTTGAAGATACAATTGCTTCAAAAACTGATTTTGGAACTTCTTCATAATGAGATGGTTCCATTGAATATGTTCCTCTACCTTGTGTTCTAGAACGTAATTCAGTTGCATAACCAAACATTTCTGAAAGTGGGATAAATGAGTGAATTTCTTGCATTCCATCATTACCATCCATTCCTTCCATTCTACCACGTCTAGCATTTACATCTCCAATAACATCTCCCATATATTCTTCTGGAACAGTTATTTCTACTTTCATAATTGGCTCTAATATAACAGATTTTGCCTGTTTCATACCTTCTTTAAAAGCCATAGATGCTGCAATTTTGAAGGCCATTTCTGATGAGTCAACTTCATGGTAAGAACCATCAACTAAAGTTACTTTGAAGTCTGTAACTGGGTAGCCAGCAAGAATACCACTTTCTGCAGCTTCTCTCATTCCTTGTTCAATTGGTTTAATATATTCTTTTGGTACGGCTCCTCCTACAATTTTACTTTCAAATTCAATTCCTTTACCTGGTTCTAATGGTTCCATTTCAAACCATACATCACCATATTGTCCTTTACCACCAGATTGACGAATAAATTTACCTTGAACTCTTACACTATTTCTAATTGTTTCTTTGTAAGCTACTTGTGGTTTACCTACATTACATTCAACTTTAAATTCTCTTTTTAAACGGTCTACGATGATATCTAAGTGTAATTCACCCATACCAGCTATAATTGTTTGACCTGTTTCTTGATTTGTATATGCTTTAAATGTTGGATCTTCTTCTGCAAGTTTTGCTAATGCTATTCCCATTTTTTCTTGAGCTGCTTTATCTTTTGGCTCAATTGCTATATCGATAACTGGCTCAGGAAATTCCATTGATTCTAAAACAATTGGATGATCTGGATCACATAAAGTATTTCCTGTTGTAACATCCTTTAATCCTACTGCTGCTGCAATATCACCCGCATATACTTTATCAATATCTTCTCTGTGATTTGAATGCATTTGTAGAATTCTTCCAACTCTTTCTTTCTTATCTTTACTAGAATTTAAAACTGTTGATCCTGATTCTAATGTTCCTGAATATACTCTAAAGAAACATAATTTTCCAACAAATGGGTCAGTTGCAATCTTAAATGCTAATGCAGCAAATGGTTCTGAATCAGATGTTTTAGCTTCTGTTTCTTGACCATCTAATGTTTCACCTTTGATATGTGGTATATCTAATGGTGATGGCATATAGTCAACAACTGCATCTAGTAATTCTTGAACACCTTTATTTTTGTATGAAGAACCACATGTTACTGGAACAATTTTATTTGCTATAGTTCCAATTCTTAGTCCTTTTTTTATTTCTTCTTCTGTTAGTTCTTCACCTTCTAGATATTTCATCATTAATTCTTCATCTTGATCTGCTACTGATTCTATCATTTGAGCTCTGTATTTTTCAGCATCTTGTTTCATTTCTTCTGGTATATCTGTTTCTTCTATTTCTTGTCCTAAATCATCTTTATGAATAAATGCTCTCATTTTAATTAAATCTACAATACCTTTGAAGTTATCTTCTGCTCCAATTGGTAACTGAATTGGAACTGCATTTGCTTTTAATCTATTTTTCAATTGATCAACGCAAAGCATAAAGTTAGCTCCTACTATATCCATCTTGTTTACATATACCATTCTTGGTACACTGTATTTGTCAGCTTGTCTCCAAACTGTTTCTGTTTGTGGTTGAACTCCACCTTTTGCTGCAAGAACTGTAACTGCTCCATCAAGAACTTTTAGAGATCTTTGAACTTCAACTGTAAAATCAACGTGACCTGGTGTATCGATAATGTTTATTCTGTTATTTTTCCAAAAACATGTTGTACATGCAGAAGTTATTGTTATTCCTCTTTCTTGTTCTTGTGCCATCCAGTCCATAGTAGCAGCACCTTCATGAACTTCTCCTATTTTATGTGTTTTTCCTGTATAAAATAGAATTCTTTCTGTTGTTGTTGTTTTTCCGGCATCTATATGTGCCATTATTCCTATATTTCTTGTTCTATCTAGTGGGTATGCTCTTCCTGCCATTTTATTATTTCCCCCTTTCGATCTTTCTTTTATATTTATTTTTCTTTTACTAATCTATTTAAATTATCTTTTATTAATTTATAAATTTTCGCATTTAATATTTTTTACCATTTATAATGTGCAAAAGCTTTATTAGCTTCAGCCATTCTATGAGTATCTTCTTTTTTCTTAAATGCTCCACCATTTCCATTTATGGCATCTATGATTTCCCCAGCTAATTTTTCAGCCATTGTTTTTTCGTGTCTTGTTCTTGCATACGTTACAAGCCATCTTAATCCTAATGTTTGTCTTCTTTCTGGTCTTATTTCTAGTGGTACTTGGTAAGTTGCACCACCCACTCTTCTTGCTTTAACTTCAAGAACAGGCATAATATTTTCTAATGCTGCTTCAAAAACTTCTAAAGGATTTTTTCCTTCTTTTTCTTTGATAATATCAAATGCATCATATACTATTTTTTGTGCAATTGATTTTTTACCATCTAGCATTATATTGTTTACTAATTTTGTAACAACTTTACTATTATAAATTGGATCTGGTAATACTTCTCTTTTTGCTATATATCCTTTTCTTGGCACTATTCTTCCCTCCTTTTAATTTATAATGCTTTATAAAAAGCATTTAGGTACTCGCAAAAATTTTATTGCGTACAGCGCTTATATATCTATTCTAAATTTAAATGCCTTAATTTAGTAAGAATTACAAGCACTAATTTTTTTATACTAATTAACTTTCATAGTATTTTTGCACAAATAAATTTTTATTTATTTGCATATAACAGTTGCTTTTTTATTTTTTTGGTTTTTTTGCTCCATATTTAGAACGAGCTTGCATTCTATCTTTAACACCTGCTGTATCTAATGTTCCTCTAATGATATGATATCTAACACCTGGAAGGTCTTTTACCCTACCACCTCTTATTAGCACAACACTATGTTCTTGTAGGTTATGTCCTATACCTGGGATATAAGATGTAACTTCATATCCATTTGAAAGTCTAACCCTAGCAACTTTTCTTAAAGCTGAGTTTGGTTTCTTAGGTGTAACTGTTTTTACAACAGTACATACTCCCCTTTTTTGTGGAGCTCTATTATTTGTTACTTTCTTGTTTTTAGAGTTCCAACCATGTTGAAGAGCTGGTGCTGTAGATTTTGTTACTCCTGTTTGTCTTCCTTTTCTTACTAATTGATTAATTGTTGGCACTTAAATTTCACCTCCTATTTTTATACTTGTTTTGTAATATAATGATATATGTCTATATCACAAAATTATTATATCATTACGGAATTACACACTTCGAGTAATCTATCGTAACAGTCTATATTTTACCACCTTTACCTTTATAAGTCAATAAAAACTTGGAAAATTTCCAAGTTTTTATCTTAATATTATTATTTTTATAATATTTATCTATCACCCTTATCACTTGATTGAGTTTGTTGTTGATTTGCATTTGATGCTTGTAAATTTTTATTTTTGTATTCCCAAAGATAATATGCTTCATCATACTCCAGATTAAAATTCTTTTGTATTTCTGATGTACTATCTAAGCCACGAAGTTCTTCTTTTTCCTCATCATTTAATGCATTATATCTATTCTCTGCTGCTGTTCTTTGTTGATCTATATTTTTTATTTTTGAATCAGGTACTTTATATTGATCTTTAAATCCATTATTTCCTTTTTCATTTTCATTTTCGCCAGATGCAAGTTCTTCTACTTTTTCTTTTTTATTAAATAATTTTTTACCAATTTTGTTAAATAAGTTTTTAATCTTAGTAAATCTTTCTTCTGCTCCTATAACATCGTTGGTATCTATTTTGGCTTCTTCTAAAGCAATTCTATTCATAAACTTAAGCGGTTTTCCTTTGAAACTTGAATTTTTTAAATTGATAGTATAGTCAAATGGAAAATCTGTTTTATCTCTTAATGCAACTATATACTCATTAATTAAATCTTCATTATGTCCTGATTCAAGTAAATCTATTATTATAGGATTTATTTTCCTTCCCAAAAGAGCTCTTTTTATTGGAGATTTTATTCCAATTTTTTTCATTATCTTATTGTAAAATCCTTTCTTTTGATTTTCAGGGGTTGCTAATTCACCAATATTCTTTTTAATTACATGTACATTTTCTTCACCATTAATTTTAGAATATCCATATGCTACATTATTCGCTGCATCTATTACTATTTTCTTTATCTTTGATGACTTTGCTCCATCATTAAATACAACCCTTTCATCTTCTTGTGACTGTGATTGACTTGATTGTGGTTGTGGTTGACTTGATTGTGTTTGTGATTGGCTTGGTTGTGTTTGTTGTTGACTTGATTGTGGTTGTGATTGACTTGATTGTGGTTGTGATTGACTTGGTTGTGTTTGTGATTGGCTTGGTTGTGTTTGTGATTGACTTGATTGTGGTTGTGGTTGACTTGATTGTGTTTGTGATTGACTTGATTGTGTTTGTGATTGGCTTGGTTGTGTTTGTGATTGGCTTGGTTGTGTTTTTTGTTGTTCAGTCTTTTGTTGCTCACCTTCTGGTGCTGATGTTTTTTCACTGTTTTGTGTATTTCGAGTTTCATTCAATATTTTAGAAAACTCTTCTGCTTTTTTATCATCTCTATCTTTAAATTCTTTTAATTTACTTTCACACATTTTTTTAGCTTCTTTTAAGTCCTTAAGAGCATCATTTAATTCATAATATTTTTGGTATAAATTTCTACGTTTATCACCATTAACTGGTATTTCAACTCCATCTTTTTCTTCATATTTAAGTTTCAAATTATCCAATTCAACCAATACTGAGTCCATCTTTAATTTTGTCTCAGTTATATCTTTATCTATTCGCATACCCTCTTGTGTTAAATTAGCACGTAATTTGTCTTCTGCCTCTCTGGTTTCTTTTTTTATTAATTTTTCATTATCTTTTTTATTTTTAAGTAATTTTTTAGATAGTTCTTCTTTTTTATCAATATAATCATTCAACTCAGAAGCTATTTTTAGGAATTCCGGATCTCTTTTTGCTTCTTCTATTACTTTCTTGTACTCTTCTATCAAATCTTTTTGTTTTGGTGATATAGCTTTTAACTCATCTTCTAATCTTTCAATATGTAGTTTTTTTATTTTCAAAGTACTATTAACATTTTTTAAATTTTCATCAACTTTTTTTATTTCATCTGTAATTGATTTTTCATTATACTTATTAGCAATATTTTTCTTTTCTTCTTCAAAACTTTTTATAGTTTCATTAACTTTCTTAACTCTTTCCCCCATATAAATACTCCTTTCAAATTTTTATTTTAAATATTTATCATAATTAATTTTAATTATAGCATATTTCTAGTATTTTTACAATACCTTTATGTAAATTTGTTATTTTTTTAACAAAAATGTCATATACTGGTAATATTTGTAACAATAATTAAAACATTCATTTTTCTATCTTTTATAAATTTTTTAACATTACTTCTTATTATTACTAAAACAAAGAATAACTATATTCTATCCTTACAATATATAATTTCTTTATTTGTTTACTTTGTTATTTAAATTCTTCAAGACTTTTATAGGCAAGTATTTTATATCTTTCCTTTTTATCTTTTATTTTCTTTCCTTCAAGTTCTGGCAAAATTCCAAAATTTGCATTCATAGGCTGAAATTTCTCATTTGGAGTAGAAATATATTTTGCCAAAGCTCCTATTACTGTATATTCTGGAAATATAATGTTTTCGTTTTTTTGCTTAAATTGATTAATTGCATTTAATGCTGCTACCATACCTGAACTAATAGATTCAACATATCCTTCTACTCCTGTTATTTGCCCTGCAAAATATATATTTGAATTAGATTTTAATTGATATGTTTCATTTAATAATTTACTAGCATTTATATATGTATTTCTGTGCATTACACCATATTTAACAAATTCTGCATTTTCCAAGCCTGGTATTTTTGAAAAGACTCTTTTTTGTTCTCCAAACTTTAAATTAGTTTGAAATCCTACTAGATTATAAATACTTGCTTGTTTATCATCTTGTCTTAGTTGCACAATAGCATATGGTCTTTTTCCGAGTTCGTGGATCATCAAATCCAACTGGCTTCAATGGTCCAAACCTTAGTGTATCTATTCCTCTCTTTGCCATAATTTCTATTGGCATACAACCTTCAAATATTTCTTTTTTTTCAAAATTATGTAGTGTAATAACTTCAGCTTCTAATAGTCCTTTACAAAAATCTTCATATTCTTCTTTATTCATAGGTAGATTAATATAACTTTGTTCTTTTACTGTTTGTTTTTTTATCCTATCTTTCCATTCTTCTATACTTTCTTCTTTTTTCTTTTCTTGTAAATATCTGTCTCCATAAAAAGCTATATTAAAGTTAATACTTTCTTTACTTACAATAGGAGCTGCTGCATCATAGAAATATAACTTATCTTCTCCAGTAATTTTTGCAATTTGTTTAGCAAGTTTATCTGTTGTTAAAGGCCCTGTTGCAATAATTGTAATTCCATTTTCTATAATATCATCTATATTTGTAACTTCCTTATTTATTATTTCTATAAGTGGATTACTTTTTATTTTCTCTGTTACTTTTTGTGAAAAGTTGCTTCTATCTACTGCTAAAGCTTGTCCTGCTGGTACTGCCGTTTCATCTGCAATTTTAATTAATAGTGAACCTAATCTTCTTAATTCCTCTTTTAATAATCCACAAGCATTAGTAAGTAAATTAGATTTAAAAGAATTGCTACAAACAATTTCTGCTAAATTTTTATTTGAATGTGCTGGTGAAAATTTAATTGGCTTCATTTCATATAATTTAACTTTAATTCCTTTTTTTGCTATTTGATACGCCGCTTCCGTTCCTGCAAGTCCTCCACCTATTACACTAATATAATCTTGCATTTTTATTTCAGTCCTTTCTTCCTAAATTATAATATCAAAATTAATCTTTTCATCGCTTTTCCTAAGTACATACATAGTGATAAAATATATTATTTTTAACTAAAATATTCCACAGTCCCATTAATGGGTGTTTTTTGTTAAAAACACCCATTTTTTTACACATTAAATAAATTCATAATTTCATCTTTTGATAACTTATTAATAAATGTAGTTTTGGTATCTAACATATTATTTGCTAATTTTGCTTTTCTTTCTTGTATGTCATATATTTTTTCTTCAATTGAATTTTTAGTAATTAATTTATATACTTGCACATTATTTTTTTGACCTATTCTATAAGCTCTATCTGTAGCTTGATTTTCTGTAGAAATATTCCACCAAGGATCATAATGTATTACCATATCTGCACCAGTTAGATTTAATCCGAGTTCCTCCTGCCTTTAGAGATATTAAAAATATTTTTATTTGTGGATTTTCATTAAATTCATCTACTAACTTAATTCTTTCTTCTACTTTAGTGCTACCAGTTAATTTAAAATATTTGATATTTCTTTGTTTTAATTCCTTTTCAATTATTTCAAACATTGATGTATATCCTGAAAATAAAAGTATTTTATGTTCAGAATTACTTGCCTCTTGTATAATTTCTAAACATTGCTCTAGTTTACTACTTTCACCTTCGTAACCTTGAATAAATAAACTTGGATGACAACATATTTGTCTTAACCTCGTTAATGCAGCTAGTATTTGCATATGTGTATTTTCATATCCATTAATTTCTATTTTTTCTGTTAACTCTTGCTTTGCTTGTAATAAGTAACTTAAATAAATCTTTTTTTGTTCTTCTCCCATTTCATTATTTAAAATAGTTACTGTTTTGTCTGGTAACTCTGTTAATACTTCATTTTTATTTCTTCTTAAAACAAAAGGTTCTATTAACATTTTCAATTTTGATAAAGCCTTCTCATCATTATCTTTTACAATAGGAATTTCATACATAGTTTTAAATTTTCTATATGTAAATAGATATCCAGGCATAATAAAATCAAATATTGACCATAATTCTGCTAATGAATTTTCAATTGGAGTTCCTGTTAATGCATATCTAGTATCTGCTTTTATTTGCTTTATTGATTTTGCATTTTGAGTATTACTATTTTTTAAATACTGTGCCTCATCTGCTATAACAAATCTAAAAGTATAGTCTTTTTGTTTGTATAATTCAATATCTCTTTTTAACAAATCATATGATGTAATAACTAAGTCATATTTTTCAATTTGTTCTATTTTATCTTTTCTTTCTGATAAATTTCCGCTAATTACCATCGTTTGTAAATCTTTTGTGAATTTTTTTGCTTCATTTTGCCAATTTAAGCATAATGAACTTGGACATACTACTAAGCTTGTTCTTCGTTTTTCAACCTTCTGTTCTTGACCTGGTATTATATCTTCATTTTGATATGAATTTTTAACATAATCTACAATAACAGATAATATTTGTATAGTTTTTCCGAAGTCCCATATCATCAGCTAATATTCCTCCAAAACTATATTTATCTAATATCTTAAGCCACTTAAATCCTGTTTTTTGATAATATCTTAAAATAGAATTTAGATTTTCAGGAATTTCAATTTCCTCTTCTAATTGTTCTTTATTTAGTTGATTTACAATTATTTTATATTCTGAACTTTTTATAATTTCAGTTCCTTTTATCTCTTTTAATAATTGATTTAAATAAAAACTTCTATAAATAGGAAGTTTTACTTCTCCACTTTCTAGTTGTTTGTAGCTTATATCCATCCCTGTTATAAATTTTCCTAAAAATCCTATCTCTTTACTATTCTGTAAGTCAATAAAAGCCCCATCTTTAAGTCTATAATATTTCTTTTTAAGTGTATATTTTGATAAAATATCTTCTAATTCTGACTTATCAATATCCAAATCTTTTAAATTAATAGATAGAAGATTATTTTCAATTTTTATACCAACACTTTTTATTTTTGGTTCTTTAATTTGTTTTTTCTTAAAATTATCTGTAACTAATATTTCAAATCTTTGTCTATAATAACTGATATCCTGTGTTAAAAATTCATAGATACTATCATTATCTGGTAGGATAAATCTTAAATTTTTAGTATCTAACATAAAATTAGTTTTTCTAAATACATTTAATGCTTTTGTTTCTTCAATTTTATTTCGTGGAAAATTAAGCTGTAGTTTTTCATCTAATGGGTTAAATTCTTTTTCTTCATAGCAAAATTTCACATCAGCAATTAAATAATCGTTTTTATCAAAATCTAAAAATACCTTAACTGTTAGTTCTTTTGGTTTATATTTTTCAATTTCTTCTTTTGGTATGTTTTCAATGTTTATAGCATTTTTTACTTTTGGAACAATAATTGAAAATAATTGTGTTAATTCATCTTTTCCAAGCTCTACTTCTGTTATATAATTTTTTCTAAATAGTTCTAACAATTTTAAAGTTGTATTCTCAAATTCTTTCGTACATCTATATATATTTTTTTCATCCAAAATATATTTATATTTTTTTCCATTTATAATATTTACTTTATAAATTTCTATATTAGGTACAATAATATATTGTTCATTTTCTATTTTTTTTAAGGTAAATTCTATTTTTGGTTGTTCTTCTGTAAATATTATTTGACTTGTGTTATAATCCCTTTGAAATGCAACACTTTTTCCTTTTAATACATCAAATAAGTCATCTATTGCACTATTACCTACTATTATACTTGTTTCACTTAATGCTTTACCATAATACCTATAATTACTATTTGAATTAGAATTTGCATATTTTATTATTTCAGCATATTTCATAATAAAGTCTAACATTTTTCTACTATCTTCTGAAAATTCTTCCTCTGTATGAGTAAATTGTAATTTCTCTCCATAACGATAGAATTCTTTTTGCATAATTCTTGTATAAAATTCAGATAGATTTTTTATTTTATACATTTTTTTATTTCCTATTTTAAACTCTAGTTTCATATCTCCTAGAAATTTATCATAAAATATTTGGGTTTCTATTTTTATATTGCCTATTTTTTTTATGGTTTCATCTTGTGTATCTATTTTCTCTATTTCTTCATTGTAAAATGTATTTACAATTTGATTAAAGTTTTTGTATCTTTCTTTTTTAGATGGCATTTTTCTCTCCTCACTTGACTTATTATTTTATAATATTTTATGTTCAAAAGCAAGTGTTTTAAGGTAATATAATAAAAAATAGAAAATATTTTGCTTTTATAGTAAAATACTTCCTATTTTAATTAAATTTAATTTATATATAAGTTTCTTATTTGAAGCAATGTTTATTTTATGCTAGATTCCATGTTAGTTTTTTTTTTGCATTTTTTAATTCTTTATAATATTTTGCAATTAATTCATCTAATTCAATACTTAATTGATATATAATATTATAATCATCGCCTTGTTCGATGCTTTTGTTTAATTTATCTCTTAATTTACAAATTTCATCATTTAACATAGAAATCTCTCCTTTTTATTTAATTATCTTTTGTATAATTATAAATTAACACATCATTTGTCTAAAGTCAAGTATTTTCAATGGTTTTTGTCAACTTTCGTATGACTTTTTTTTATATTTTTCGACATAATCAGACAGTAAAAAACGGTATTATTTTATTTATACAATAAATACCGTTTTTATTACATTTTTTCATAACACTAATTTATACATTTTTTGTTAATTTCTAACAACCGATAATACCATATTGTCCTTTTTAAATACATCTTTTAGCATTTGATTTATATATTCTAAATGAATACCATCAATTTCTTCTATATAATCAAAGCTATTAATTCCTTTAAAATAGTCTGCTAAAAACATTCTTGATATATCCTGTACATCGTTAAATTCTCGTACATATCCACCATATACCATTTTCTTTATTCTTTCAAAATCCTCTTCGTTAATGCCATTTTCTTTCATTTTTTCTACTTCTATTTTAAATTTTTCATATACTTCTTCTGGATTAGTAGATTGACCTGATATTAATATATGAGAATATGTTTTTCCAAATTCATAATCTAAACTAGGTTGTCCATATATAATGCTATCATTATAAAGCTCTTTATATAAATTAGAACTTCTACCTAAAAGTAAGTTTAATAATATTTCTATAGCTATGTGTTTTTTTACAAGTTCATTTTTATTTTCTTTTTCTGATTTTGTTATATTGTCTTTAATACCTATTGTATATAGTGGTTGACTTACTTCTAATTTTTGCTCTATTTTTTCTTGTACAATATCTTCTGGCTCTTCTGGATAAATTCTTTTAATTTCCCCTTGATTATTATTTTTTATTAATCTCTTTTTTATTTGTGCTAATATTTCATCTGGCTTAAAATCTCCACAAACAACTAATGCCATATTTGATGGATGATAAAATGTTTTATAACATTTATATAATATTTCTTTATCAATTTTACTAATTGTTTCTATTGTTCCTGTAATGTCTATTTTTATAGGATTGTTATGATACATTGCTTGCATAGTGTTTAAATATACTCTCCATTCTGGATAGTCATCATACATTTTTATTTCTTGGCCTATTATACCTTTTTCTTTTTCTACATTTTCATCTGTAAAATATGGATGCTGAACATAGTCCATTAGTTCATCTAGTGCTTCATAAAAATTATCTGTACTTTCAAATAAATATGCTGTATGATCATTTGTTGTGTATGCATTTGCATTAACTCCTAGTGCAGTTAAAGTATCTAAACTATTTGTCCCATTTTCTTGTTCAAATAATTTATGCTCTAAAAAGTGTGCTACACCATTTGGCACTTCTGTTTCATTGTCTTCTCCTGGAACAATAAATTTACTATCATTTGAACCATAATTTGTTCCCCAAATGATATATTTTTTTTGTATTCCTGGTTTTGGAATTATCATAATTGTTAATCCATTTTCTAATTTTTCTATATATAGTTTTTCTTTAATCTTTAAATTTTCAATTATTTGCATTTTAAACTCAATTCCTTTCTAGCTTTGCTAAGATGTACTTATATAAACTTCAAAGCTTATTCTAAATTTATTACCAATTTTTATATAACTAGTCTTTTAAAAAATAAATTGTGTTGATGCTTACTTTATTGGCAATATCTATTACTTCTTGTTTACCTACTTTTTCTATTTTTTCTTTATATTCTTGTATTGATATTTCACTTTTAGTTATTTCTTGACCAAAATAATAATTAATTTCTGTATCTTGTTCATCTTCTATTGTTTGAATTGTTGCAATAATTCCTTTTTTAGCATTTTCAATATCTTCATTTGTAAACTTTCCATTTTTCATATCTTCTATTTGTTCTTTTATTAATGTTAAAGCTTTATTATAATTATCAATTTCAATCCCACAGTTTACAAATATATTGTTTTTATAGCGTAAATAACTTGAACTTGCTACATATGCTAAATGTGCTTTTTCTCTTACATTTTGGAACATCTTTGAATTAGCTGTTCCTCCTAATATACTATTGTATATTAATGTATTATATCTTAAGTCTTCATTATTAATATTTACATCTAACCCTAATATCAATTTTCCTTGTGATACATCCATAGACTCTGTTACTACATTTTCATTTTCTACTACTTCTTTTTCTTCCATTTTTGGTATATTATAATTAGGATTTCTTTCTTTTAATTTTTTTATATTTTCATTTTCTTCTACTATTTTATCTATACTCTCATTTATATCTCCTGATACAAATATATCAACTTTACAAGAATTAATTAGCTCTTGATAATATGAATATAAATTTTGTTCATTTAAATTATCCATATCTTCTATATAACCATATTTATATAAACCAAATGGACAATTTTTGTACATTTCTTCAATACATCTTTCTGCAGCATAACTTGCTTTATTATCTATTTTAGCCTGTATTTTTTGTTTCATATTATTTTTTTCTTGCTCTACATATTGTTTTTTAAATATACTATTTTCTAAATATGGATTAAATACAATTTCAATTAACTTTTGTAGTCCTTTTTTCAATAGATTTTCTTTTTGTGGTAAAAAATTATCATTAATTGTTTCTATATAAAATTTTAGTACTTGATTATCTCCTGTTTTATCTAATCCACAATCAAAACTTGCACCATACATTTCTTCCATTTGTTTGCTTATTTCTTCTTGTGTTTGCATATTTCTAGACCCTCTTCTTAGAACAGCTGGAATTAATGCATTTTTTGTAACATTTTCTCTATTTAATTTTGTTGTTAAAAAAATAGCTAAAAGATTTGTTTTAAATTTATTAGAATTAATAGTATGAAGTGTTATACCATTTTTTAATTCTTTTTTTTCATCTTTCAATGTTCATTCCTCCTCCATTTTTATTTATTATACTTAATTTTGTTAATTATATTCTTTTATTGCGTTTTTTTCAAGAAAATATATTTTTAAATTTAAATTTGTAATATCATATGTTACCATTCACAGTCTGTAATATAATTTGAAAATAATTATTTTTGAAATAACCGCGTAAGCGATCAAATGAGCCAATTATTGTAACTATCATATGCTAGTTAATAATTAAATATTTAAATATCACATCATTATATAATAATAAATTTTTGCATAAAATAAGGACAACTTTTTATAAGCTATCCCTATTTAATATGTATTAATTAAATTTTCTTTTTCTTGCTGCCTCTGATTTTTTCTTTCTCCTTACACTAGGTTTTTCATAATGCTCTCTTTTTCGTACTTCTTGTAAAACTCCATTTCTTGCACATTGCCTTTTAAATCTTTTTAAAGCATCTTCTATATTACCATTATTAACTTTTATCTCTGACATTTATATTCCCCTCCTTCCGGTCCATACAAAACTGTATGCGGGATTACCCTTAATAACGTTACTATTATACCCTAAAATGGCATAACTTGTCAATACTTAGAACTCAAATAATATTGCTTTATTTTCTTTTAATGATTTTTTTACATCAATTATTCTTTGGTTGCTAGATCCCCTAAACCTTAATGTAACATCTTTTTTATCTTCTTCATATTTACCATCTACTAACACATCAATATATGATAAGATTTCTGGTGTTTCTTTCCAGTTTTTATACATTTTATCCATAACATCTGTTTCAAATGTATATCCAGAATAGCACCAAATATTTTTTTCTGGAAATTTTTCTTTTACTTTTCTTAGTAATGGTAATAGTCCTTGTTGATTTGTATGTTCTAATGGTTCTCCTCCAAGTATAGATAACCCTGAAACATATGAATGATCTAATTCTTCTATTACTTTATTAATTTCTTTTTCCGTAAATTCTTTTCCATAATTAAAATCCCAAGCTTCACTATTAAAGCAATTTTTACAATGATGATTACATCCACTAACAAATACTGATACCCTTACTCCCAACCCATTTGCTATGTCTGCTTTTTTTATGTCTGCATAATTCATTCTATATCAACTTCCTTCCTACCTTTTTATGTATGAAAATTATACAAAAGGTATAATACTTCTTATAAAACCATTTGTTGCTGGTATAAACCATAATATTACTCCTAATACTATTATAATAAGTAAAGTTAATCCAGCTGCAATTAAATCTTCTCTTTTTATGTCTTTAATACTTTTTTTTGGTACATTTCTAAATACATCTTTGCTTAAGTCTATTAAGCTCATAAATGTTCCAACTTTATGTGTTTTAGTTTCTTCTACATAGTTTTTGTTTTTTCCTTTTTGTTTCACTTGTGTTTGTCTATATTTTTCTTTTTGTATAGTATCTTGCTTTATATTTTCTTTATTTATATAGTTTTTATTTTTTTGAATTTCTTTTTCTAGTTCTGTATTATATTGTTCTCTTAAAAAATCATCTGAAAGTATTTTATATGCTTCATTTATATCTTTTATTTTTTGTTCAGCATATATTCTTTCTTTTCCTACATATAAATCAGGATGATATTTTTTAACTAAAACTTGGTATGCATTTTTCATTACTTCTTTTGAAGATTTTGGACTTATTTCTAATATATCATAATAATTTTTCATTCGAGATACCTAATTTCACCTTTCGTTTATTTAAATCATATTCTATACTAAAAAAATAAAAATAGCAATATAAAATTGCTACTTTCATCTTATTTTTATTTTACATAGTTGCACTTTACAATTTATAATTAGTCAGCATAAGTCTGTAATAAGTAAATTTTTACAGACTTTAAAATTTAGAACTATAAATAGTAATTTTATTCTTTACCAAAAATTGCTTCAAATTCATCTGCCTCAATCTTTTCTTTTTCTAATAAAATACCTGCAACTCGATGTAATTTATCAACATTATCAGATAATATTTGTTTTGCTCTATTATATCCATTATCAACAATCTTTTTAGTCTCTTCATCAATAATAGCCGCTGTTTCTTCTGAATATTCTTTACTTTGTGCAAAATCTCTTCCTAAAAATACTTCTTCTTGGTTTGAACCAAGCATTAATGCACCTATTCTATCACTCATACCATATTTTGTAACCATACTTCTTGCAATTTTTGTTGCACGCTCAATATCATTACTTGCACCTGTTGAAATATCATTTAGTATAAGTGCTTCTGCTACTCTTCCTCCAAGTAAAGAAACAATATTTTCTTCCATTTCTGTTTTTGACATAAATGATTTATCTTCTGTTGGTCTATACATCGTATATCCACCTGCCATTCCTCTTGGCACAATTGATATTTGATGTACTGGATCTTGCGTTTCTAAGAAATGGCTAACAACAGCATGACCTGCTTCGTGGTAAGCTACAAGTCTATTTTCTTTTTCACTTCTTACTTTTGTTTTCTTTTCAGGACCCATAGTTACTTTTACCATGGCATCTTCAATTTCTTTCATTCCAATTTCATTTAGATTTCTTCTCGCTGCAAGTAATGCGGCTTCATTTAATACATTTTCTAGATCTGCTCCAGCAAATCCAGAAGTATTTTTAGCAATTACTTTTAAGTCTACATCATCTGCTAATCTTTTCTTTCTGCTATGAACTTCTAGTATTTGTTCTCTTGCTTTTACATCTGGTAATCCTACTACAATTTGTCTGTCAAACCTTCCTGCTCTTAAAAGTGCTTTATCTAGTACATCTGGTCTATTAGTTGCTGCAAGCACAATAACACCTTCATTTTCTGCAAAACCATCCATTTCTACTAGTAATTGGTTTAATGTTTGCTCTCTTTCATCGTGACCTCCACCAAGACCAGCTCCTCTTTGACGTCCAACTGCATCTATTTCATCTATAAACACAATACATGGTGCATTTTTCTTAGCTTGATCAAATAAATCTCTTACTCTAGAAGCACCTACACCTACAAACATCTCTACGAAGTCTGAACCACTTATAATAAAAAATGGTACTCCAGCTTCTCCTGCTACTGCTTTTGCAAGTAATGTTTTACCTGTACCTGGCTGTCCTACTAATAATACTCCTTTTGGTATTCTAGCTCCCATATCTGTAAATTTTTTAGGATTTTTTAAAAATTGTACAATTTCTTCTAACTCTTCTTTTTCTTCATCAACACCTGCTACATCTTCAAATGTAATTCTATTTTTTTCTGCAGGTGTCATCATCCTAGCTTTGCTTTTTCCAAATGACATTGTCTTACTTCCTGGGTTTCCACTATTTGCTCCACCCATCATAAAGAACCAAAATATAAAGAATATAATTAACAATCCAAACGGTGTAAGTAAACTAAGTATCGTAACAAATATAGATTCTGATTTTTCTTCTAAAGTAAATGATCCTTCTTCTTTTAAAAATTCTTCTGTGTAAGACATAAAGCTTTGCATATCTGGTATATTTACTTCTTTTTTAATTTTATCATCTTTTAATTGTACAGTTGCCGTTTTTCCATCTGAATCAATTTGAATTGACTCTACTGAATTACTATTAATTTTTGCAATTAAATCTGAATATTTTAGCTTTGAATCATTATTTTCTACAATTGAAGATAAAACTACAATAAATATAACTCCTATTATTAGCCACATAGCTAATGTTTTAATTCCATTTTTCAAAATAATTCCTCCTCATGTTTTACTTTTGCTTTTACTATTTGATTTTATAACACATTAATTTTAGTTTGTAAACTATTTTTTTGTGACTTTTTTGTTACAAACATGCACACTCCATGGAACTTATTACGGCTACTCATATTTGAAGTTAATTAGGAATTAACTTAATAAAATGAATTTTATGATCTTTTACTAATATTTTTATTTTTTTATTTGGTGTTAAATATTTATTTCCAATATTATTACCACAAAGCTTTATTATATCCTCAACATGGATTTTTTCAATTCCCTTAGAAGTATTAAAAAGTCTCGTTATAGTATATAACACAATTCTAGATTTTATTACTTTTTCTTGTTGATTAAACTTTTTTAAATCTAGAATAATATTGTTTTTACTTTCTTCTAATAATAAGTGCTTATATGTTTGTTTTACCTGATTTTCTATATATTCATCCTCTTCTTTTACTAATGTAGATAATCTATCTAAAATATCAATTATATTTGGATTAAACTCTTTTTTTATATATGGAATAACTATATTTCTAATTTTATTTCTTGTATATTCATTACTAAAATTAGTACTATCTATCCTTGGATTTATGTTTCTTTGCTTACAATAATTTTCAATTTCATCTCTTTGACATTCTATCAATGGTCTAATATATTTTCCTCTTTTTTCCTCTATACCTTTTAATCCTGAAATTCCACTACCTCTCATAAGGTTCATAATAATTGTTTCAGCCTTATCATTTTTATTATGTGCTATTGCTATTTTATTTGAATTTGTTTGTTGTAAAACTTCTTCAAAAAAGTCATATCTTGCTATTCTTCCAGCTTCTTCTAGTCCTATTTTATTAGTATGAGCAAGTTTTTTTACATCTATACTTTTTGAAAAAAATTCAATATTATTTTTTTTGCAAAAGTCTTTAACAAAAATTTCATCATCTTTTGCATCTTCCCTTATCATATGATTTACATGAACTACAATAATATTAAAATTTAAATTAATTTTTTCATCTTTATTTATCTCATTTAATATATCAAGCATAACAATAGAATCAGGACCGCCAGACACTCCCAATACTAATTTATCTCCATTTTGTATCAAGTTATACTTTTTGATTGTTTCTACAACTTTATTTTTCATGTATTTCCTTTCTGGTATTTTAGTCATCAAACCTCTTTTCCAAGTTGACAAACTTTGTATAACTACCAAGCCATAATAATTCTATTGTTCCTGTTGAACCACCTCTATGTTTTGCAATAATAACTTCAGCTATATCTTTTTTATCACTATCTTTATTATAGTAATCATCTCTGTATAAAAACATAACAATATCAGCATCTTGCTCAATAGCTCCTGATTCTCTTAAATCAGAAAGCATTGGTCTATGATCTGGTCGTTGTTCTGCCGCTCTTGATAATTGTGATAGTGCAATAACTGGTACATTTAACTCTTTTGCTAATATTTTTAGTGATCTACTAATTTCAGAAATTTCTTGTTCACGACTTCCACCTCTTCTTCCACTTCCCTGAATTAATTGTAAATAGTCGATTATTACCATTCCTATATTTTTTTCTAATTTTAATTTTCTACATTTAGCTCTTATTTCCATAATGTTTATACCTGGTGTATCATCAATATATATATTAGCTTCTGATAAAGGACCAATTGCATCAGCTAACTTTGCCCAATCATCTTCTTCTAGCTTTCCTGTTCTTACTTTATTACTATCTACCATTGCCTCACTACACATAATTCTATTTACTAATTGTTCTTTTGACATTTCCAAACTAAATATAGCAACAGGTACATTTGCTTTACTTGCAGCATGTGTTGCTATATTTAAAACAAAAGCTGTTTTTCCCATGGCAGGTCTTGCAGCAATTAAAATTAATTCTGATCCGTGGAAACCTGCTGTTCTGTAATCTAATTCTGAAAATCCTGATGGAACACCTGTAATATGTTGTTTTCTATTATACAACTCTTCTAATTTTGTAAAACTTTCTACTAAAACATCTTTAATAGGGGTATATCCTTTTTGATTTTTTTCTTGCATAATATTAAAAATTTTCTTTTCTGCACCTTCCATAATGTCTTCAACTTCTTCTGTTGGACTATACCCTAGCTCTATAATTTCATTTGCAGTTTTTATTAATCTTCTTAAAGTTGATTTTTCTTCTACAATTTTAATGTATTTGATTGCATTTGCAGTAGTCGGTACTTTTTCAGGTAAACTAGCCAAATACTCTAAACCACCGTATTTGTTCAAATCTTCCCATTGATTCTAATTCTGCTTTTACAGTAATTATATCAATTGGCTCAGCTTTGTTATATAAATTTAAAATGGCTGAATAAATTGCTTTATTATCTTCTCTATAAAAATCTTCTTCTTTTAGTACTTCTATACTAGAAATTACAGCATCTTTATCAGTAAGCATACTTCCTATAATTGCTTGCTCTGCTTCTATATCATTTGGTGGTACTTTACCTAATTCCATCTTTATTCCTCCATGTTATTCTAAAATATTACCTTTTAGTACATTATTTGCCTATTACATCAATTTTTAGATTTCCTATTACACCTTCATAAAGTTTTATTGCGATGGTCTGCGTACCTGTTGTTTTAATAGTTTCTTTTAAATCAATTTTCTTTTTATCAATATCAATATCATAATTTTCTTTTAATAGGTCTGATATTTCTTTTGAAGAAACTCCTCCAAAAATTTTTCCATTTTCACCAGTTTTTACTGGTACCTTTAATAATATTTTTGAAAGCTTTTCTGCAACTTTTTTTGCTTCTTCCTTTTCTTGTGATTTTTTATATGCATTAGAGTCTTGCTTTGCCTTTAATTTGCTCATATTTTGACTATTTGCCTCTACCGCTAAATTTTTAGGAAATAAAAAGTTTCTTGCATAACCATCAGATGCATTTATTATTTCATCCTTTTTTCCTACGCCTTTTATATCTGCCTTTAAAATAACTTTCATAAGAACACACACCTTTCTTTAATCTTACTAGTTAGTTTATCTTTTTATAGGCTAACTAGTAACCATTAACTAATATTTTTTGTATAGCTATAAGTAAACATTTTAATAATTAATTTTCTATTTCTTTGAAATACTCATTAATCTTATTAATTAATTCTTGTTTTGCCTCTTCTATTGTTACACTTTCTAATTGTGCTCCAGCCAAAGTTATATGTCCTCCGCCACCTAGTTTTTCTAATATAAGTTGTACATTAATGTCACCTATAGAGCGACCACTAATACATACCTTTTCTCCTGTATTACCTAATACAAAAGAAGCTGTTATATCACTAATTGTTAATAGTTCATCTGCTGCTTTAGCACAAATTAAGCTTGCATCTTCTTTAACCTCTTCATACGTTGATATAGCTATACTTTGATTTACTATCTCTGTTTTTTTCACAATATCTGCAATTGTATTAAAACTATTTAAATCACTTTGAAACCATTTTTTAACTTTTATAATATCTACACCACAACGGCGTAAATATGCTGCTGCTTCAAATGTTCTAACTCCTGTTTTGAAAGTAAAGTTTTTTGTATCCATCATAATTCCTGCATATAAACTTTCTGCTTCAATAGTCTTCAAATCAACATTTGTTTCTGCATATTGCAACAATTCTGTTACTAACTCTGCAGCAGAAGATGCATATACCTCTTGGAACATAAGAGTTGCATTTTCAATATAATCTGTACTTCTTCTATGATGGTCTATAACTACTATTTCTTTAACTTTATTTAATAATTCTGGAGCATCCACATAATTAACCTTATGAGTATCAACAACTACTAATAAGGTATCTTCATCTATATTTTCTAATGCTACCTCTTTATTTATAATTACATCTTCATATTCTGGTTCTTTTTCAATGCACTTATTAAAAGCACTTAAAGAAGTTCCACTTTGACTGCTAATAATATACGCATTTGTTTCTAAAGATTTCGCTAAACGATAAATTCCTAAACAAGAACCCATGCTATCTAAATCTGGATTTGTGTGTCCCATTACCATTACTTTCTTTGATTCTTTAATTAAATTTTCTAAAGCATGAGCCACCACTCTAGCCTTAACTTTCGTTCTTTTTTCTACCTCTTCTGCTCTTCCTCCAAAAAATTTATAAATCTCATTTTCTCTAATAACAGCTTGATCCCCACCACGACCTAGTACAACATCCATTGCACTTTTAGCTGATTTATATTTTTCTTTGTCTGTTGCTCCTTCATTAGATATTGCTATACTTAATGTAAATTGAACATTCTCATTTGTATCAATTTCTTTTATTTTATCTAATATACTAAATTTATCATCTTTTATATCCTGTAAATATCTTTGTTCAAACAAATAAACATATCTATCTCTATCAGATTTAATTAATACACCATTAGTTTGATTTGCCCAGTCATACATTTGCTCATCAATTTTAGCTGTAATAAGTGGTTTTTCGCTTGCTTCTAATCTTTGCATTGTTTCTTCATAATTATCTATCATAATAATTCCAACACATGATTTAGAATCTTGATACTCTTTTTGAAGTTTTACATTTTCTGTATCATCTATAAAATAAAGAATAATCATATATTCTTTTTTATTTTTCTTATCTCTTTCTTTATTTTTATATTTAACATATCTTCCCATTATTTTATAGGTTTTATTTTCTATTTCTATATTTGTTAGAATATTTTTATTATTTGTTTCATTTTCTTGTTCTTTACTATTTCCTTTCTTATTATGAATTTCTTTTTTTATATCACTAACTAAAACATTAAGATATGTACTTATATCAATATTAGCAAATTCAGATATAAATTTAGAACTTCTCCATATAATGTTTCCATCTCCTTCTAAGATAATTAGCGGAAATGGTGAATTAATAAGACTTGTTTTAGCAGCAGAATCTACTGTCAATGTTAAATCTTGAAGTGTTTCTGATATTTCACTTTTTCTTTTGCCATTGGCATAATATGTATAACTTACAATAATTGCATATAGTAATATAGATGGAACGATTAGATTTGTATTTTGACTACTTATAACCACTAGTAAAATAAAAATAAGTGCTAAATATATTTTTGTTCTTGATACTAGTGTTTCAAATACTTTTCTGTTGTTATTTTGCATAGTTTTTCTCCTTACATTTATTCTATTATATTTTACAAGCAAATATCTTATTTGTCAATAGATTTAGAGATTGTATGTCACTAATGTATGTGTCAAGTAAATGTAGGCAAGTTTTTTTATCTTTTTTCCTATTCCTTCAATGTCAATTGCTTCAACACTTT
>CANQVM010000020.1 GCA_947627265.1 uncultured Clostridia bacterium
CACAAAAAGACAGGACTAAAAACCTATTTTATAGGCTTAGTCTTGTCTTTTTCTATATCTATTATTTCTTTTTTTAAATTATAGCTCTCTCTCTCTCTCTCTCTCTCTCTCTCTCTCTCTCTAGAGTAGCAAGAGTTTCAGCTTGCATCTTCTTTTGCATTTTCATACCTTCTTTTTACTTTTGTTTATATATTTTTATTTTATATTATTTTTCAAAGTTTGACAAGAGTTTTTATTATAATTTGTTGTTACCTATTTGCAAACTATAATTTTTCAAAAGCCAAATCAATTAATCTATCTAATAAATCTTTATATTTAACTCCGTTTTTTTCAAAAAGTTTTGGATACATACTAATATTAGTAAATCCTGGCATTGTATTTATTTCATTAATATAAATTTCACCTGTATGTTTTTCAACAAAAAAATCTACTCTTGATAATCCTTTTCCATCTATAGCTTTAAATGCTTGTTTGGCTTGTTTTCTTATTTTTTCTGCAATGTCGTTTGAAATATTTGCGGGAATTTCAGTTACTGATTCTTTATTATCATATTTTGCATTATAACTATAAAATTCTTCTGCTGATTTAACTTCTCCCACACAAGACACTAGTATTTTATCATTTCCTAATACGGCACATTCTACTTCTTTTGCTTCAATTCCTTGTTCAATTATTATTTTATTATCAAATTGTGATGCATATATTATTGCTTTTTCTAATTCTTTTATATCTATTGCTCTATTAATTCCAATACTTGATCCAGAATTAGATGGTTTAACAAACATTGGAAATGTTATATTTTTGCATATTTTATTTACAATTTCTTTTAACTCTAATTCTGTTTCACTGAAATTTTTGTCTATATATATGTATTTATCTTTATTCTTTTTTATATACTCATATTTTGCTTGTTTTAGACCTGCTTGATTAAAAATTATTTTTGTATATATTTTATCCATTCCAACACTAGATGCTAATACGTTACATCCAACATATGGTATTTTTAATAATTCTAATAGCCCCTGTATTGTTCCATCTTCTCCATATTTTCCATGTAATATAGGAAACACAACATCTAAATTGTTTAAATATTCAATTTGATTTTTTATTATATTTTTTGTTTTTAACATTTCTTCTAATATATCATTTTCGTTTTTAAACTTAAAATTCCACCAATTACCTTTTCTATCAATATAAATAGGATATATTTCGTATTTTTCTCTATCTAAATTACAGAGTATAGAATTTGCTGATTTTAAAGAAATTTCATTTTCAGTAGACATTCCTCCCATTATAATTCCTAGCTTTTTCTTCTCCATACACTAATCATCCTTTCTGCTAGTTCGTAAAACCTCATACCATTTGATGCTTTAACCAAAATAATATCTTTTGGTTTAACTATTTTTTCTAATAAAGTAATAATCTCTTCTTTTTTTTCTAAATAATATATATTTTTTGAATTCATTTTTTCCTTTGCCTTTTTTGCAATATTTTTTGCATTTTCTCCATTACATATTAATATATCAATATTTCTTTTTACAATTTCTTCTCCGACTTTTTCATGTATTTCATTAGCAAAATCTCCTAATTCAAGCATATCCCCTAAAATTGCAATCTTTCTACCATCTTTAAATTCTGATAAAAATTTCAAAGATGCACTCATAGATTCTAAACTTGCATTATAAGCATCATTTATTATTTTTACTCCATTTTCTAGTTCTGTAATATCCATTCTTTTTCTAGTAAGTTCAAAACCGGCTATTCCATTTGCAATTTTTTCAGGATCAATTTGTAATTCTTCTCCAACAATAGCTGCACATAAACTGTTTAATACAAAATGCTCTCCTCCTTTAGGAACCTGTATGTTTTTTTGCTCTCCTTTTAATTTACAAGTAAATTTACTCCTTGCTTCTTCTAAAATTATATTTTCCGCATTTAAATCACTTTTTCGTTGTATTCCATATGTTTTTATATTTATTTTTTCTTTGTTATTTTCATACCATTTATGTAATAATTCATCATCATTATTAATTATAACAGTAGGACTTTCACAACCTTCTAGTATTTCTAACTTTGCCTTTAAAATATTTTCTTTTGAACCCAAATTGCCAATATGTGCTGTTCCTATATTAGTAATAATACATATTGTTGGCTTTGCAATTGAAGTAAGTAAGCTTATTTCTCCGAAATGATTCATTCCCATTTCCACAACCATAGCTTCTTCATCTTGAAGTCTTAATATTGTAAAAGGTAAGCCAATATTATTATTGTTATTTCCTAATGTTTTTAAAGTTTTATATTTTTGTCCAACTACATTTGCTATAATATCTTTTGTGCTCGTTTTGCCCACACTACCTGTAATTCCAATAACAGGTATATTATATAAGTTTCTTTTATATCTTGCTATATTATATAGTGCCTCTAATGTATTTGTTACTTTTATAATGGTTTTTCCCCTAAATTCTTCTTTATCTTTTTGTGTAAAATTAATATTTTCTATAATTACACAAGATGCACCATTTTCTAATGCCTTTCTCCAAAAATCATTTCCATCAAAATTTTCACCTTTTATACCGAAGTAAACATCTCCTTTATTTATCTTTCTCGTATCTCTTGAAAATGACTTACAAATTAAATTTTCATCTCCAATTATTAACTCTCCACCTGTAACATCTAAAATATCTTTAATTGTTAAACTTTTCATTATCATTTTTCCTTTCTTACATTCAAAACCTAATTAATAATTCCAAAACTTAGATGATATTTTGACTTTCTTTAATTTTTTAGACTTATATTTATTCTAGTTTTTTTTAGTTTTCTACTTTTTGGAAATTTATAATCTTTAACTAGATTATATGATTATTTATAAGATTTTGCAACCATTACAAAAATGATATATTTAAATTTTTACTACTAATAATTTATTTAATCTTAACTATATTGATAGAAATTTACTAATTCTTTATTTTGAATAGCTAGCATGTTTTATATTATAAAAAATGCAGAAATTGCTCAACATAAAAAGCCTGTAGTTTAATTTTAACCACAGACTTTTTTAATTCACAATAAATCTTATTTAATTATTTTTATCTATATTTTTGTTTATTATTTTTATAGGTCTATTTACTATTTTTTGGTTTCTGTTTGTTATTTTTCTACACTTCTATTTGCTATTTCTATTGCTTTTGTTACAATATTTCCACAATCTTTTGATGATACGTTTGCCCAGCTACCACCATCTTTTTTTACTTGTTCATATACTCCTAATTCTTTTGCTATTTCTTCTCTAAGATTTTCAGATATTAATTTACTATTTCTAGACATAACATCCTCCTTGTAAATTTTTTTTGTATTTTTTTATAATGAATCATAAAACCTTTTTTAAAGTTTTATAATTATATTATCTTCATTTTTAATTTTTTTATTTTGGTAAGTATTCACAAATATTGTTGTAATACAAATTAATACAATATATTTTATTTTATGACATTTTTTATCAAATAGTATTTTTTTTGATTTAAAAATGTGCTATAATAAAAAAGATGATTTCAAAAGGAGAATTGTATGAACGTTAAAGAAAAAAGCTTGGAAAATGATAATTCTATATCTAATACAACAAATCAAAATGATAATACACAAATATTACATAAAGAAAAAACAGAAATTATTCCTAGTCCAAATTTTATTCCAGTTACAGAACATCAAAAAAAACATTTTTCAATTTTTACTTATTTAATAATTATTTTTATAATTATTTTAGTTGTATGCTTTTTCATTTTTACTGCTTACAATTTATTAAATACAAAAATTATTTCTGGAGTACATATAAAAGGAATTGATGTTTCTAATGAAAGTCCTTCAGATGCAAGATATGAGTTAGACAATTATTTTTCTCAAAATATGCCAGAAGAATTAACTTTAAAATACGGAGATTTTGAAACAACTATTTCTCTTTCTCAAATAGATGCATCTTTTGATACAAAATCTGCAGCAGCTAGTGCTTATAATGTTGGAAGACAAGGAAATATTTTTGAAAATAATCTATATGTATTATCTACTATGTTTGGTAATGTAAATATAGAGCCAGTTTTAAAGATAAATCAAAAACAATTAACAAAAAATCTAGAAGATATTTCAACACAATTACCAGATAAGGTAACTCAAAGTAGTTATTATATTGAAGATGATAATTTAATTATTACTCGTGGTAAAGAAGGAAATGTGGTAGATATTGATGCAACTATTAATAACATTAAATTTGCTATATGTAATTTTTCTACTGTTCAAAATCCAGTTGAAATAGTTGTAAAATCTAAGCAACCAGACCCTATTAATATTGAACAAATACATAATGAAATTTATAAAGAACCTGTAGATGCTTATTATACTCAAAATCCATTTTGTGTATATCCTTCTGAAAATGGAGTTGACTTTAATGTCTCTATTGAAGAAGCAAAAGCAATTTTAGGAGATCAAACAGCACAAGAATATACAATTCCTTTAAATATAAAATCTCCAAATGTTACTACAAATATGATAGGAACTGAAGCTTTTCCAGATTTATTGTCTACCTTTTCAACTAATTATCTTGCAAGTAATAGAAATAGAACTACTAATTTAATACTTGCTGCAAATAAAATAAATGGAACTGTTGTAATGCCTGGCGAAACCTTTTCTTATAATAAAGTTGTTGGAGAAAGAACTATTGCAGCAGGTTATAAAGAAGCTTCTATTTATGTATCAGGGCAAGTAGTAGATGGTCTTGGCGGTGGAATTTGCCAAATTACTTCTACTTTATATAATGCAGTAGTTTATGCAAATTTGGAAGTAACACAAAGAACAAACCATCAATTTGTTCCATCTTATGTATCAGCAAGTAGAGATGCAACTGTTGTATACGGTTCAATTGATTTTCAATTTAAAAACAATAGAAACTATCCAATTAAACTGGTTTGCTCTGTTGCTAATGGTGTTGCTACTTTTCAAATATATGGATTAAAACAAGAAGATGATTGTCAAGTAGAAATATCTTCCTATATAACTGGTACAACATCAACTGCAATTTATTCAGAAGCATACAAAATTTTAAAAAGAGATGGTAAAATACTAGGCAAAGAACTCTTATGTAAAGATACTTATAAAAGACATTAAAACATATTAATTTTATAATAAATTTAAAATATCTGTAAAACAAATCGGAAAGCCTTAATATTTTGAGTTATATTAACTTTTAACTCTGGCTTTCCGTAAATTTGTTCTGTGTGCGAAATTTTAGCCACAAAATTTCTGTACAAGTTAAAGCGAAGCTTTTTTACTATTACATTGTTAAAGTTCCATTTGGTGTATTTGTTATCATTAAAATATCTTCTTCTCTTCCATTTTCGCTATTTATATATACTAAAAATTCTCTATCATCTACTTTTCCTTTAAATTCATAACAAAGTATTTCTGTTTTCCATTCTGTAGGTATAACAGCAAGTCCTTCACTTTGTATATCTAAATCTTTATTTAAATCCTTTTTTGCCTCTTCTTTTGTTATTTTTATATTACTAATATCTCTAATTGTATGATTATTTAAATATCCTGATGTTTCCATTCCTAATACTTGCCCATTATCTAGAGCTACCTTTACTTTAATTAAATCTGGATACATAATAACATCATCTTGAGAATATGCATAATTAATTGTAACAATTCCATCTTGCTTTAAATAATAAGTCTCTTTCATATTTGTAAAACCTTTTTTCTCTAGAAATTCTTTTCCTTTTTGATTTGCTTCATCTTGTGATATTACCTCAGAAGTTACATCACGATTTGAGTTCATAAATACTATATGTCCACCTTTTTTTGATACTGAAATATTTATAGTTTCATCTGAATTATTTGTTATAGAAAAATCATAACATTGAATAGTAGCATTTTCAGAATATCCTAGGCTAGAAATTTCTTTTATATTATCTTTTCCTATAAAATCCTCTGCTTTTTGTTTTGCTTGTTCCTCCTCAATTTCTTCACCTGTTAATCCTTTTTTTTCAACATTTGTTAAATGCTCAGAAAATGCTCCATCATAAATTAGGCCAGAATATTCGTGAAAATTTTCCTCTAAGTTACTAAAACTTTCTTTTGATATATTGTCTACTTGCTGTGCAAAGGCTATATTTCCTTTTTTAGTTAGCTCTCCCCATTCAAATCTTCCACTATTTAAATCTTCAGATAATTGATTTAAAGTATTTTCAAGTTCAACACTATAATCGTGTAAATCTTTTAAATTATTTAAATCATCTTGTGATAACTCTTCATTATAAATATTTTTTCTTGATAATGTATAACTATAATCACTAACTTGATTTAAAAATTTTTCCGTATTTTCTAATTCTTGGCTCTCAATCGGTAATCGACTTAAATAACTTTGTGCTAAATTAGCCTCACGCCATACATTTGTTAGAGTTTCTGCACCATGTTCAGATGTAGAAGATATTAGTGATTTTGCCAAATATGTTTCTACATTTTGTACATAGTCTACTAACTCATAAAAGGCCATATTATAGCTGTTTTCAGAAGCTTGTCTATATTCTTTTTGTTTTTTATATAAAATAATTCCTAAAGCAATTACAATAATTAAAAGTACACATATTACACTTAACATATGACCTTTTTTTAATCTATTTTTCCAGTCAATTAACTTATTCATATAATACCTTTCCTTTCCCTTTTTCTTATTAATTAGCCTATTTACAAAATCTATGTTTTCCAATTGTTTTTACTGTTGGTCTTGACCAAATCCATTTATTTGTTGCCGTTGCTGGGTTAAAGTAATAAATACATCCTCCTGTTGGATCCCATCCATTTAATGCATCTCGAGCAGCTTTAAATACTGTAGAATCTTCTGCAATTGGATGATTAATTTGACCATCAGAAACCGCCGTAAATGCTCCTGATTGATATATTACACCAGAAATCGTATTTGGGAATTTTGAACTTTTAACTCTGTTTAATATAACAGCTCCTACTGCAACTTGTCCTTCATATGGTTCTCCTCTTGCTTCACCATTAATTGCTCTTGCCATTAATTGAACATCTGAAGTATTATTTCCTGTAGCATAACTTATATTTTGTTCACTAATATTATTGCTAAATAATATTATAAAAGTAACTATTGCAATTAATAGAATAAATAAAAATAATATTTTTAAAATCTGTTTCAAATAATCACCTTTTTTCTTTCTTTTTTGTTCTATTTTATTGTGTATTGTTTTGAAAAAAATATTCTATTTTTTGATTTTTTTTTATTAATATGATAAAATATACAAAAATTTATATAGGAGTTTTTTATGAAAGTTTTAATTTTTTATGCTTCCTATGGTGGAGGACATTTAAATGCTGCCAAAGCTATTGAATCTTATATGCTAGATTATTATAAAAATATAAATGTAGAATTAATAGATTGTATAAAATATGTAAATAAAACAGTTGAAAAAGTAACAACAGCTGCATACCGAGAAATGGCAAAAAAAATGCCTTGGGCTTGGGGTAAGATATATTCTAACTCACAAAAAGGTCCTTTAGCACATATAACAACAAGGTCAAATACTATAATGGCAATTAAATTATTAAAATTATTAAGAGAAAAAAAGCCAGATTTAATTATCTCTACTCATCCTTTTGGAAGTCAAATGTGTAGTTATTTAAAAAGAAAGAGAAAAATATCTTTTAAGCTTGCAACAATTATGACAGATTTTGCTCCTCATGATCAATGGCTTGTTGGTAATGATTTTACAGATTATTATTTTGTTGCACATGATAAAATGAAACAATATTTAATAAGTAAAAATATTGATGAATCTAAAGTTTATGTAAGTGGAATTCCAATTTCAAATAGATTCTTAAAATCACATAATAAAAAAGAAATAATGGATCAATATCTTTTAGATGAAAATAAACAAACTATTTTATTTTTTGGTGGTGGAGAATATGGTTTGGGTAAAACACGAACTATAAAAATATTTGAAAGTTTTGTTAATTCTAATTTTAACATTCAAATAATAGCAATTGCTGGAAAAAATGAAAAAATGAAATCAGCATTTGAAGAAATAGTTAAAAACTATAATAAATCTAACTGTGTAAAAATTTTAGAATATACAAACTATGTGCCAGAACTAATGAGTATTTCAGACTTAGTTGTAACAAAACCAGGTGGACTTACTACATCTGAAAGTCTTGTATCTAATCTCCCTATGATTATCATTAATCCAATACCTGGCCAAGAAGAAGAAAACGCTGAATTTTTAGAAAATATGGGAATTGGAATATGGATAAAAAAAGAAGATGATGCCTCTACAATTTTAACTAATTTGCTATCTAATCCCCAAAAACTAGAAAAAATGAAGAATAATACAAAGCTTTTAGCTCATCCACATTCAACTAGAGATATTTGTGATATATTATTTAATTAAAATTTATATTTTAAATTTCTCTTCTTCCCTCTAGAGCCTTGGTTAAAGTTATTTCATCTGTATATTCTAAATCTCCTCCAACTGGAATACCGTGGGCAATTCTTGTTACCTTAATTCCTAATGGCTTAATTAATTTAGATAAATACATAGCTGTTGCTTCACCTTCTACGCGAGGATTAGTTGCCAAAATAACTTCTTGTACTTGTCCTTTCATTAACCTTGATAATAATTCCTTTATTTTAATATCATCTGGGCCAATACCATTCATAGGAGAAATTGATCCGTGTAATACATGGTAAACTCCTTTAAATTCATGGGTTTTTTCCATAGCAATAATATCTCTTACATCTTCTACAACACATATTATGTTTTGATTTCTTTTAGAATTATTACAAATATTACATGGATCAGTATCTGAGATATTAAAACATTTGCTACAATATTTTAAATTCTTTTTTGCATTGATAATAGAGGAAACAAATTCGTTTGTTTCCTCTTCTGAGCAATTTAACATATAAAATGCCAACCTAGCAGCTGTTTTATGTCCAATACTTGGTAATCTTTCAAAACTTTCAATTAATTTTTCAATTGATGGTGAATATAGTGACATTTTCAAATCTCCCATTTTATAATCATATAGAATTTAGTATAATCATTTTAACAATTTATTTCTACATAAATCCTGGTATATTAAACTTTCCTAATTCTGTTGCTTGTGCTGAATCTACTTTTTTTAATGCTTCATTTACACAAGTTAAAATTAAATCTTCTAGCATTTCTGGATCATCTTTATCAATTACTTCTGGTTTTATTTTTATTTCTTTTATTAGCTTTTCTCCAGAGACTTTTACATTAATTGCACCTCCACCAGCAGATGCTTCAAATTCTTTTGTTGCTAATTCCGCTTGTGACTTTTCCATATCAGCTTGCATTTTTTTTGCTTCTTTCATTAAATTATTTAGATTCATTCCTCCAAATCCTCCCATTCCTCCTGGGAAACCACCTCTTTTTGACATTATAAATTCTCCTTTCTCTTTTTATATTTTATTCAATAACTTGAAATGGTATATCTGATTCATTAGCTAATTTTTTTAAACTTTCTTCTTTAGTAATAATATTTGCTGTATTATTTTGTGTAATGTACTTTATTTGCATTTCTTTTCCACATGCAATAGAAACTAAATTTGATATTTCTTTAATATTTTCTGGTTTTTCTAACACAGTTTTTCCAAAAGGTGTCATACCATTTAAAAATTCAATTCCTACTGTCATATCATTAATTTCTTTTGCTGTTGTATTGATTAAATTCGTATATAACACAATTTTTCCACTTTGCTTTAAATCATTAATAATTTGTGGCCAATATTCTTGACATTTATTTGAAAATTTCTTAGTTGTAGTTTGACTATCTCTTTTATTAACTGGTGTATTTGCACTTTTTACTATATCATTTGAACTAACTGCTACAGTTTGTTGATTATTAAACATAGTAGTCTTTGTACTATTTTGTACAACATTTCTTGCATTTACAGATATATTTCCACCTTTTAAATATTTTTCTATTTTATTTAATCTTTCTTCTATATTGTTATTTACTTCTACTTGTTTATTACATAATTTAATAATTCCTGCTTGAAATATAATGGTTTTTTGAGTTGACCATTTCATATCATTTTCTAATTCTGATAACTGATAAACTAAATTAATTAGCTTTTCCTTTGGCGTTTGACTAGTTAATTCTTTTATTTTGATTATCTCTTCTTCATTATAAAAATCTATTTTATTGGTTGCTTTATAAACTAATAAATCTTTTATATATTTAATAATTTCCCATAGTAGTTGATTTATATCTTTTCCTTCATCTAAAACTGTTTGAGTAGTTTCTAAAGCTTTATCTACATCATATTGTATAATACTTTGCGTTATTTGATGAACATATGTAATTTTAGGAATTCCAACTAAATCTTTAATTTTATCTTCATCAATATTATTTTCTCCATCTTGTACACATCTTTCTAAAATTGATAAGGCATCCCTCATAGCGCCTTCTGAAAGTATTGCTATAACATTTAGAGCTTCTTTGGTTATTTGTATATTACTTTTTTCACATACAATACTTAACCTTTTTATTATATTTTCATTTGATATTTTTTTAAAGTCAAATCTTTGACATCTAGATAAAATTGTTGCAGGTAATTTTTGTGGTTCTGTTGTTGCTAAAATAAATTTAACATGCTCTGGTGGCTCTTCTAATGTTTTTAATAAAGCATTAAAAGCACCTGTTGATAACATATGTACCTCATCTATAATATAAACTCTATATTTTGCCTTTGTTGGTAAAAAATTTACTTCCTCTCGAATACTTCTAATATCTTCTACACTATTATTAGAAGCTGCATCCATCTCTACAATATCTGTAAGAGCTCCAGTAATTGCCCCTTTGCATATTTCACATTCATTACAAGGCTCTCCATCTTTTGGATTTAAACAATTTATTGCTCTTGCTAAAATTTTTGCTGCTGATGTTTTTCCAGTTCCTCTTCCACCATTAAATAGATATGCATGCCCAACTCTTCCTGATATAATTTGATTTTTTAAAGTTTTTGTTATATGCTCTTGACCTACAATTTCTGAAAATTGAAGTGGTCTAAATTTTCTATAAAGAGCTGTGTACCCCATATTTTTCACATCCTTTATACGATAAAAAATGGTAGATGCTCAAAATCTCTCTATGGAAAGTACTCCACATAAAGATAAACTACTTATTGCTGCTTCCTTCCGGACCTGACAAGATTCATAGGTCTTTATTGGTTTACTCTCCATACAAAGATTAAGCACTTACCACTTTTATTATATAATGAATTTTTTATTTTATCAAGTAAAAATATCAATTTTTCGTTCTTTTAAAAATTATATTTTTCATATCTGTTATTTCATTTGATGTAGTACCCTTTTCTATTATTCCTTGTATCGGTACATCTAAAGAAATATTTGCTTTATATTCTTTTTCTGCTTCTGTTTTTATAGTTAAATCAAAGGTTATTTTAGCATTTATATCTTCTTCAGTTATGCCTGCTTTTTTTAATAGCTCACTATGATTAATTTCTTCATCATTTGAAAAATATTCTGCTATTTTGTCATTTGAATATCTAAATACAATAACTCCTCCTTGGTTTGAAATTTTTAAATCTTTAATATTAGATTCTATATCTCCTTTATATTCTATGCTTTGTATTAAATTTTCTTGATTATTTTGAAAAGTCATACCCTCTGAAGATGCATTTGGTTTATAAAAATTAATTTTTCCTTTTTCTTTGTCTTTTTTAACATTTATATTGTCTATCAATATACTTTTTATTGCTTCTTGCTTGGTGTCTTTTTTATTTCTTTCAATATAAAAATATATATCGTTATTTTGGCAAATATCAAATGCCCATTTATATCCTTCTGCTTTTTTATCAATTCCTTCTACAGAACTAATTATAGTCACTTTACTTAAGTTAAATGGCATATCAGCTTCACCTTCTACATTATACCTTAATATAATCATACCTAAGATAAATAAAATAGTTGCTATAAGCATAATTACAATACATATGTGAAAAGATCTTTTACCCATAATATATTTTATCTTTTCTTTCATAGATTCCTCCATTTTCATTATGTGCTTTATTCTATTTTTTTACTTTCATATCATTCTTCTTTATATCTCTTAATTTCTTAAAAAAATCTTTTAGGAGTAACTCACAAGGTTTTTGTAAAATATTTTTTTCTACCTCTACTTTATGATTAAATTTAAAATCTTCAAATAAATTCAAAACAGATCCAGCAGCTCCTGTTTTTTCATCAGATGTTCCAATGTATATTTTTTTTATTCGAGAATTTATAATAGCCCCAGCACACATAGAGCAAGGTTCTAATGTTACATACATTTCACAATCTAATAATCTCCAGCTTTGTAATATTTTACTAGCCCTTTGAATAGCCAAAATTTCAGCATGTTTTGTTGTATCTGATTTTGTTTCTTTTAAATTATAAGCTTTTGCTATTATTTTACCATCTTTAACAATTACTGCTCCCACAGGAACTTCTAATTTTTTGTATGCCTTTTTTGCTTCCTTTAAAGCCTCTTCCATAAATTCTTCTTTATTTTTCATATTACTTCCTTTATCGCTATATAATAAGATTTATGTTATATATTTTTATTTACTTGTATTTCACCTAAATTTCGCCTAAATAAATTTTAAATTGTCGAAAGTTGGTGTGCCTAGAGGGACTCGAACCCCCATCGGTCGCTTAGGAGGCGACTGCTCTATCCTGCTGAGCTATAAGCACATATAATGTTTTATAACTTCATATTCATATAATATAATACTATCATTCTTAATAATTGTCAATTTATTTTTTATTAACTTAAAAAGGAATGTTTAGGTTTATACATAAAACATTCCTTTTTGTCTTTTTATTATATTTTGTAACTTTTTAGTTTATCACATTTGTTGTTTTTATTTACAGCTTATAAATTCAAAAGTTCATAAACAAATATATTTTAAATAATATATTTATTTAACCATTTTGCTTATAGCATCTTTTAATTCTTCTAATTTTTTGGTTGCATCTTCTTCAGAAGCCCCCTTTACACCTATATATAATTTAATTTTTGGTTCTGTTCCAGAAGGTCTTACACAACACCAAGAATCATCTTCTAATTCATAATATAGTACATTAGATTTTTGTAAATCTATTGCACTTGTTTTTCCTGTTATCATATCTTTTGCAATACTTTGTTCAAAATCTTTAAATACTAATACTTTATTTTGTCCTATTTTACTAATTGGAGTATTTCTCATGTTGCTCATCATATCTTTTATCTTTTTAGCTCCTTCTGCTCCTTCCATTACAATAGATACTTGTGTCTCTTTATAATATCCATATTTTTTATAAATATCTTGCATTGCATCCCATAAGGTTTTTCCTTTTGATCTATAATAACATGCCGCTTCACATAGAGCCATAACAGCCGCAATTCCATCTTTATCTCTTGCATAGTCTCCAATTAAACAACCATAGCTTTCTTCAAATCCAAATACATAAGTTTTATCTTTATTCTCTTCTGCTTTTTTCATAACAGAACCTATATTTTTAAATCCAGTTAAAACTTCAATACATTCTAAACCATATTCTTTAGAAATTGCTTTTGCAAGTTCTGAAGATACAATTGTTGTAATTAACATACCATCTTTAGGAAGTATCCCTTTTTCCTGCATTTGAGAAATCCTATATTCTGCAATTAATAATGCAGACATATTTCCTGTATATTCCATATATTTACCAGTCTTAGTATCTTTTGCAAAAATACCTAATCTATCTGCATCTGGATCTGTTGCAAGAACAACATCAGCATCCTTTTCTTCACCTAATGCTAAAGCAAGTTCAAAAGCTTTTTTATCTTCAGGATTTGGATAACTTACTGTTGGAAAATTTCCATCTGGCTTACTTTGTTCTGGTACTACATATACATTTTTAAAACCAATTTCTTTTAAAAGTTTTTCTGTTACTGTATTTCCTGTTCCGTGTAATGGTGTGTAAACAACTTTTAAGTCTTTTCCATATTCTTTTACAATTTCAGGATTTAATACTAAATTTTTTAATATATTTAGATATTTTTTATCCATTTCTTCTCCAATCACATTAAATAAACCGTGATTGTTTTGCTTTATCTATTGTAGTTTCTTTTATTTCATTATAATTCTGTATTTCTTGTACTTTTGCAATTATATCTTTATCTTTTGGTGCTACAATTTGTGCACCATCATCCCAATATACTTTATATCCATTATATTTAGGTGGATTATGACTTGCTGTTATCATAACTCCTGCTGTACATCCTAACTCTCTAACTGCAAAAGATAATTCAGGAACAGGTCTTAAGTTTTCAAATAAATATGTTTTTATTCCATTTGCATTTAAAATTAATGCAGTTTGCATACTAAATTCTTTAGACATTTTTCTTGAATCATAGCTAATTGCTACTCCTTTATCTTTAGTTCCTTGCTCTAATATATAATTTGCTAATCCTTGTGTTGCTTTTCCTACTGTATATTTATTCATTCTGTTGGTTCCTGCTCCAATAATTCCACGAAGACCCGCTGTTCCAAATTCAAGTTCTTTATAAAATCTATCTTCTATTTCTTTTTCATCATCTTTAATTGCTAATAATTCTTTTTTTGTTTCTCCATCAAATTCTTGGCCCTCACACCATTTTTTGTACTCATCTAAATAATTCATTTTATACCTTCTTTCATTATTTAAATTTAATATTATTATACTTTATACTTTTTAATTTATCAAGGAAAACTTTTTTTATAATTAAGTACACTCTAAAATTAGATTTTTCTAACTTTTAGAGTGCACTTTTTACAAGCAATTTTTTATATTTAATCTATTTTATGAAATTTTTTATATAACTCTCTAGCAGTTTTAGGACAGTCAACTCCTGCAGAATCAGCATTCTTTACTGGTGCAAATTCTTCTTCTCTTTTTACCCTTAATATTGCCATTTCATCTACTGTTCCAAAAGCATCAAATAAAAATGCTTCAAATTTATATGCATTTGGTGAATCTGGTACTACTAGATTTCCATTTTTATCAATATATTTTGCTTTTTTATATGCAACATGATAAGGAAGTGGATTTGCTCCCATTCTTTCTATTGCATCTACACTAAATAAATTACACAAAATATGAGATTCTCCATATAATAATTCTCCATCTTTATCAGTTGCTTCTGCCATTTCTTCAGTAATCTCTGTATATTCTATTACATTTGGTTTTCCATTTCTTTTACAAAAAACCCCTACTTTTTCATGTGGATTATCTTTTACTACAGATTTACATGCTACTGTTACTTTTTTATCAATAGCTATTCCCATAAGAACAGGATCTACCATTTTTACTAGGCAATTGTCAACACCACCTATAAACACCCATTCAGCTCCCATTTCTTTCATTTTTTTAGTCATTCCGCTTTTAACAAGAGATTCGTAAATTCCTCCATGTCCATCTGCTGCAAGTTTAATGAATCCATCTTCTCCTATTAAGATTTTTCCTTCTGTATCTATCATTGGTAGTTCACCCTGTGTAAAGAAAAATATATTTTTATCTTTTTGAAATCCAAAATATTTGTGTTTTTCAAAAAATGCTATAGTTGCATTGTTATTTTCTTTACTTGTCATTATAAACCAAGGAATTGTAACATCATATTTTTTGCCATCTTCTTTTAATCTATCTGCTAATAATTCAAATAGCGATTTGTGAGAATCTAAACCTATATCATATGTTCCTTTTGGTCCATTATGTCCTAATCTTGTTCCCTGACCACCTGCCATAGTTACAGCAACTAGTTTTCCTTCTTTAATTGCTTTTTTTCCAATTGACTCATAGTATTTGTATTTATCATTTAATTTATATTTGTCTAAATATTCAATTGGTGTAATCTCATCTTTATTATTTTTTTCTTCTTTTTTTGTACTTTTATATAAATTTGTTATTAATTCAAAATCAATGTTTTGAATCTCTTCTAATAATCTTTTTTTATGATTTTCATCTAATTTTTCATATTGATTTAATAAATGCTCTTGATCATATTTTTTTAATATTGCTTTTATTTCTTCTACTTTACTGTCCATAAAAAACATCCTTTCTTACTATAAAATCATTAACTTTATTTATATACTATTTTTTCAAAAAAAGCAACTATTTTTCTCATATTTTATTAATTTGAATTTTTTTATTGTTACCATTCACAGTGTGTGATATAATTTGAAAATGATTAGTTCTGAAATAACCGCATAAGCGATTAAACGAGACAATTAAGAATTCAAAAGTTCATAAATAAATATATTTTAAATAAGTATGTAATCATTCAATTGTTAAGTTCATTTACAGATTATAATTTTTAAAAGTTGATATATTAATATTTAAAAGTCAAGACCGTGATTGTATCATTTCAGCTACGTTTTGACTATAAATCTTAATATATCAACTTTTAAAGTAGTTTATCTTTTTATTATCTAACTAGCAACTTTTTTCACCAGTTGTATTTAAAATTTTCTTATATTGTTTCATTATATCATTTAATTTTTCAGGTATTTCTTCTACATTATAACAATCTATTATTTTTACTTTATTACTATTTTTTATTAATTTATCTATATTTATATTTATATTTTTTATATAATTTTCATTTCCTTTAATAAATATTACTATTTCCTTTTCTTTTTTCATAAATTCACTTATTTTCTTAAATTTATTTAAATCATCATTTGTCCAATTAATTTTTAATATTTTTTCCTTTTTTTCTTCCTTTAAATTCATTTTACTTATAAGAGTTGTTATTGTTTCTTTTAAATTATTTTCAGTTAATATAATAATTTCTTTATTTTCTTCTATACTTTTATTAATATATGGTAAACTTATCATTTCAAAATGATAATCACTTGCATAAAATGTACATATTTTTTCTTTTGTTTTTTGATTTTTATTCATTAAAAATCCGCTCCTTTAAATTTGTTAAACCATACGGAATATTTATTTTTCGCATTTTTGGCTTACTGGTAAATTTTACCATCTATTTTCTAATATGTCAATAATATTTCAAATAATTTCATCGACATTTTTCGAGTATTGTATAAAAATTATTTAATATGGCAATAATTATTTTAAAGAATATTTTAGAAAAAAAGTTTTTTGGAGGTAACATATGAAAAAAATATTAAATTTATTGAAAAATTCCAAGGTAAAAATGGTAATAGTTTTAAGTTTTTTGGTTTTTTTATATATTACAATTTGCGCTTTATCTTATGCACAAAATGTTTCAGCAGATTTATCTAATAGTGTTTTTAGATTACATGTATTAGCAAATAGTGATAGTAAAGAAGACCAAGATTTAAAATATAAAGTACGAGACAATTTATTATCATATATGAATACAATTTGTAAAGATTGTAAAAACAAAAAAGATGCAATTAATATAGTAGAAGAAAACAAAGATACCTTTACACAAATTGCTTTAGATACAATTGCTCAAGAAGGCTATTCTTATGATGTAAAAATTTCTATTGGCAATTTTGAATTTCCGACAAAAAATTACGGAGATATATCTTTTCCAGCAGGTTATTATGATGCTCTACGTGTAGAAATTGGAGAAGCTAAAGGTCAAAATTGGTGGTGCGTAATGTTTCCTCCTTTATGTTTTGTTGACATTTCTTCTGGTATTGTGTCAGATGAATCTAAAGAATTATTATCAGATGAATTATCTGAAGAAGAATTTGCTCTTGTTTCCGATTCATCTGATTCTGGAATTCACTTTAAATTTAAACTATTGGAATTTTTTAATCAAAACAATTTAATTACTGCAAAAAAATAGTTGCAATTGCTTTAACTTTATGTTATATTGAATAAGAAATAGAGTGTTATATACACTCTATTTTAATATAATGTAAATAACTATAATAAATAAATGGGGGAATACAATTGGAAAAATTAATAGTTACAGGACCAACTCCTTTAAAAGGTGAAGTAATAATAAACGGAGCAAAGAATGCAGCAGTAGCTATTTTGCCAGCAACACTTTTAATTGATGGAATTTGTACCATCGATAATCTTCCAAATATAAGTGATATTAAAATATCTTGTAAAATATTAGAAAAATTAGGAGCTAAAATAACTTGGAATAATAAAAATAGTATTACAGTTGATACAACAAATATTACAACAACTAAGGCTCCATTAGATTTAACAAGTAAATTCAGAGCTTCTTATTATATTATAGGTAGTATGCTTCGGAAGAATGGGAGAAGTTGAAGTTGGTATGCCTGGTCGGATGCAAATTAGGAGCAAGACCTATTGATCAACATATTAAAGGTTTTGAATTATTAGGTGCTAATGTAACAGTAGAAAAAGGAAGAATTTACGCAAAAGCAAAAAAATTAAAAGGTGCGCCTATTTATATGGATATTGTATCTGTTGGAGCAACAATTAATGCTATGTTAGCTAGTGTACTCGCTAAAGGTACTACAATTATAGATAATGCTGCAAAAGAACCTCATATTGTTGATGTAGCAAACTTTTTAAATACAATGGGAGCTGATATTAGAGGTGCAGGAACAGATGTTATAAAAATAAATGGCGTAGAGAAATTACATGGAAATGCTACTTATTCTATAGTACCAGATCAAATTGAAGCAGGAACATTTATGTTAGCAGCAATAGCAACTAGAGGAGATTTAACTATAAAAAACTGTATTACTAAGCATTTAGACTCTATTACTGCTAAAATAATTGAAATTGGAGGAAATGTAGAAGATTATGGAGATAGCATAAGGGTTTGGTGTAACAAACGACCAAATAAAGCAAATATAAAAACTTTACCTTATCCAGGATTTCCTACAGATTTGCAACCTCAAATGGGAGTTGTTCTTTCTATTGCAAATGGTACTAGCGTAATAAATGAAAGTATTTGGGACTCAAGATTTCAATATACAGAAGAATTAAATAAAATGGGAGCTAAAATAACAGCTCAAGGAAAAACAGCATTTTTTGAAGGTGTAAAAAAATTGTCTGGAGCACCTGTATATTCTACAGATTTAAGAGCGGGTGCTGCATTAGTTATTGCTGGTACCGCAGCAGATGGAATAACTCAAATATATAATTTAGAACATATAGATCGAGGATACGAAAACATAGAAGAAAAATTTAGAAAAATTGGTGCAAAAATACAAAGAGTAAATGAATAAATTTACTATAATATAAAAAACGAAAGAAAGAAGAAAAATATGATGAATTTTTGTAGTTTATATAGTGGAAGTAGTGGAAATAGCCTTTTTATAGAAACTAAAAATACAAAATTATTAGTAGATGCTGGTGTTAGTTGTAAAAAAATTGAAAATGCACTTCAAGACATTAATATTGACCCTAACTCTTTAGATGGTATTTTAATTACACATGAACATATAGATCACGTACAAGGATTAGGTACACTTTCTAATAAATTTGATTTACCTGTATTTGTAAATCAAGAAACATTAGATGCTATGCCAAAACAAAAAGATAAAATTTCTAGTAAAAATATAAAAACTTTTAATATAAAAGATAAATTCGAAATTGGAGATTTAACAATACATCCTTTTTCTATACCTCATGATGCTGCTAACCCTTGCGGATTTAACATATATAAGGGAAATAAAAAGATAAGTATTGCAACAGACATTGGTCATATGACAAATGATATTCTAAAAAATTTAGAAGAAAGTTTATTTATTATGATAGAAGCAAATTATGATCCAGAAGTTCTTCGTTGTTCTTCTTATCCATTTTCTTTAAAATCGAGAATTGCAGGCCCTACAGGACATTTACCAAATGAAATGGCTGGAAAAACAATTTCTCACCTTTTAAAATCCGGGTTAAAAAATGCTATGCTTCGGTCACTTAAGTAAAGAAAGTAATTTTCCTGAACTTGCATACCAAACTGTTTTAGATGAATTAATTTCAAATAATTATGATGAAAATAGTCTATCTCTTAGCGTTGCATCAAGAGATTTACATAGTAAAATAATAAAATTATAAAATAATTTACCCAATTTGAAAAATTTCAAATTGGTTTTTTAAAATATAAATAAAATTATATTTACTTTTTTATATAAACCAGATTTATATAACCATGAAAGGAATGATATAACTATGCTAACTATAAATATTATTTGTGTTGGTAAAATAAAAGAAAATTATTTAAAAAATGCAATAGCTGAGTATACCAAAAGACTTTCAAAATATTGTAAATTAAATATTACGGAATTACCTGATGAAAAAATTCCAGATAAATTAAATTCTGCTTTAGAAAGTGAAATAAAAAATAAAGAATGTAATAATATAATAAATCACTTAAAAAATGGTTCTTATATTATTGCATTAGATTTAAAAGGAAAAGAATTGTCTTCAGAAGAATTTTCTAAAAAAATAGATAATATATCCATGGATTTTAGCAACATAACATTTATTATAGGTGGTTCTTTAGGATTAAATAAAACATTATTAGATATGTGTAATTTTAAAATATGTTTTTCTAAAATGACTTTTCCTCATCAGTTAATTAGAATATTTTTATTAGAGCAAATTTTTAGAGCTTTTAAAATATCAAATGGTGAAACCTATCATAGATAGGTTTTATTTATTTGTTTAATTATATTTTATATATTTTTTTGTTTTAATATTTTTTTAGATAATTTTCTAATAATTATTTTTTTAACTATAAAAAAAATTGAAATAAATAATAAAATTTTTGTCATACTAAGTTTGTCCTTTTCTAGAATATTTTTGCATATTATATCTTCGTTTCTGTTATTTGTCAACTATTTATGTATTTTTGATAGAAAAGTATATATATTCAATTTTCAAATTTATTAATATATATACTTTTCACAGTTATATTATTTATAATATAAAATACCCATAATATTATATACCAATTATTTATTCATTTATATAATTTATAGTTTGACTTCCATATTTATGCTCTTGTAACCATGTATCTGCATAAGAATTTCTTACTACATTAAACACTGCTGTATCTGAAATTGGATAATATTTATTACCAAAGGCAGTATCATCTATATTTTTTACACTATCTAGTATTGTTATATCTGTTAAGCTTGTACAGCTAGAAAATGCATTATCCCCTATACTTCTTACACTATTTGGTATCGTTATATTTGTTAAGCTTGTACATGCACTAAATGCCCAACTTTCTATACTTGTTATACTATTTGGTATTATTATATTTGTTAAGCTTGTACAGCTAGAAAATGCAAAACTTCCTATACTTGTTACACTATTTGGTATCGTTATATTTATTAAACTTGTACAGCCAGTAAATGCATAACTTCCTATACTTGTTACACTATTTGGTATTGTTATATTTGTTAAGCTCGTACAACTATTAAATGCAGTGTCCCCTATACTTCTTACACTATTTGGTATCGTTATATTTGTTAAGCTTGTACAGCTATAAAATGCAGCTCTTTCTATACTTGTCATTCCTGTTTCAATATCTACCATTTTTAATTTTTGAAACGAGTCTTTGTTTGGACCTCCAAAAGCATCCGAACCTATTATAGTAGTAGTACCAGGTATCTCAACCTTTTCAATATTATTTGTAAATGCTCTCGATTCACTGATGTTTACATTATCTTTATAAACACCATAGTCTTGGAAGGTTATTTCTTTGCATCTACTTGGAAATCTTAATTTTGTATAATTATTTATTTTCTCAGTATATCCTATAATAGTATTGTATCCCTCTTCTCCTTCTTCATCACTTTTCCAATAAAAGCAATCTTCATCTGCAGCTGTTTTATCCCATCTTTCTGCATTAAATGCTAGCTTCACCTCTCCTGTATCTTTTATTTCAATATCTGTCCCATTTACTGTTACCGTAAGAGTAAAATCTGATTGTTCAATAGGACTTGGAATTTTGCTTTCATCAATACCATCTATATTTTTTAAGTTCTTTTCTAAGTCTGTATAATTTAATTGTCCATCTGTTCCCATACTTCCTGCTACTGCCACTTCTACTTGTTCGTACGCTCCTGCTTCTGTTGTTTTTGTTTTTGCTTCATTTGCTTTTGTTAGTATTCCATTTTCTCCTGTTAATGTTGCTATTGCTACTCCTGCTAATATTAATAACACTATTATTGTTATTACTAATGCTATTAATGTTATTCCCTTATTTTCTTTTTTCATTTTTTCGAAATTCCTCCCTTAAATTTTTTTGAGACACCATTGACAGTAATTATTTGTCTCACTTTCTTGGTATGTAAATGCTTATATAAAACACAAAAATACAAGACTAAAAACCTATTTTATATTATCTATATATATAGGTTAGTCTTGTCTTTTTCTATATCTTTTATTCTTTTTGTTTCTTCTAAATTATTTTTTTTATCCTTTTTATTTATTTTATAAATGTATGGTGTGTGTGTGTGTGTGTGTGTGTGTGTGTGTGTGTACAGCCTCAACATTTATAGCGTTTTTACTCTTTTGCATTTTCATACCTTCTTTTTTACTTTAGTTTGTACATTTTTATTTTACACTATTATTATATATTTAGCAATAGTTTTTCATTATATATTTTTCCAAAAAATAACTGCGTATATTTATGTATTTTTTAGTTCCACATAGTGTTGTAATCACTACTCCCGCTGTTTAAAACAATTCTTTATTAGTTTTTTGTTTTTTGTCATACAAAAATCCTATAATATATTTGTAATTTTAGGCTACTTAATTATATTATACTAGAGGTTACATATTTTCAATTTATGGAGCTCCTTCACTATATTTGGCTTCATTACAAGGCACTCGCAATTTAGTACAAAAAAATAGAAAAGTATATATATTCAATTTTCCAATTTATCAATATATATACTTTTCACAGTTATATTATTTATAATATAAAATACCAATAATATTATATACCAACTATTTATTCATTTATATAATTTATAGTTTGACTTCCATATATATACTGGTGTAACCATGTATCTGCATAAGAATTTTTTACTACATTAAATTTTGCTGTATCTGAAATTAGATCAAAGGCCCCATTACCTATATTTGTTACACTATTTGGTATTGTTATATTTGTTAAATTTGTACAAAATTCAAATGCGCAATCTCCTATACTTGTTACACTATCTGGAATTACAATACTCTCTAATTCATCAAATCCTTTTCCTGTTGCCCATTCACTGCATTGAAATGCTCTACCTCCTATTTCCTTTACTGTATCAGGTAATTCTATTTTTTTTACTGAACTTCCAAAACTTCTACTATCTGGATCTCCA
>CANQVM010000021.1 GCA_947627265.1 uncultured Clostridia bacterium
TGATTAAATGCTTTTGTAACAGTTTTATCAGATAAATCCAATTTTTCTTGTACTTCTTTTCTAGTAAATATTAGAAATACATTGCCTTTTTCATCAATCCAATTATTTTTAGCTGATAAAGAAAGCCTATTTAATAAAAAGCCATATAGTATTTTTGCATCTGATTTAATTTTGCCTTTATACTTTTTATTAAAAAATAATTCCATTGGTATTTGATAATATAAATAATTAAAGCATTCATTAGCTTTGTATGGTATAAATTCCATTTTTACATCCTTTCCGATAATGTAAATAGGAATAATAATAAATAAAGGGAGCATTTGATAGAATTATCAAAGATTAAAAATTTTCCCGACATTCAATCCCGACATTTTATATGAATTATAGGGTATTTTTTGAAACTTTTTAGAACTGTTTCAAAGCTCCTATAAAATAGGACATTTTTCTGAAATTACGCAAAAAAATACAGGTTAGAAATTTGATTTCTAATCTGTATTTTTGGTGCAGATGGCCGGAATCGAACCGGCACGGTTTATTCAACCGCAGGATTTTAAGTCCTGTGCGTCTACCAGTTCCGCCACATCTGCATATTTTATATTGAACTGGTTCGTTTTACAACAATTCTTATTATAATATGAAGTTTCTATTTTGTCAATACTATTTTTACATTTTTAAAAAATAATTGGTTCAAAAATCGCATTAGATTTTTGAATACCTAATGCGATATATTTTATTTAATTTGATGTACCTGTACCATCGAAAGGTATAAATTTGTTAACTACACTTTCTTGGGCAATATCATCTGCTCTAAACATCATATAAGAAGTATTAATTTTATTTTCTACTAATTGCTCTACTTCTTCTTTTGATGCATGTTCTGCTAATACTAACTCACTAACTAATATTTGTTTTGCATTATTTAACATTTTCTTTTCGCCTGTAGATAGACCCTTTTCTTTTTGTTTAAAACTTAGATTTCTAACTACATCTGCAATTTCATATATGTCTCCACTTTTCATTTTATCCATATTATCTCTATATCTTTTATTCCAGTTTTTATCCATTTCTGTTTCATCTTGTTCAAGTATTCCTATAACTTTATCTGCTGAATTCTTATCTATAATATTTCTTACGCCTATTTCTTCTGCCCTTGCTGTCGGTACCATTACTTTAACTTCTCCTGGCATTTTTAATATGTAATAAGATTGTTTCTCTCCTAAAATATCTTTTTCTTCTATTGAATCGATTACCCCTGCACCGTGCATTGGATATACAATTTTGTCTCCTACATTAAACATGTAAGTCAACTCCTTTCAGCATTTTTATTTCCAACAAAAAAATAGATAATAAAATTAAATAAAATTTACTTTAAATAACTTTATTGGATTTTTTAACCATATTTATTATACAACAAAAAAAGAAAAAAGTCAAAGCCCTTTTTCTTTTTTTGTTATGTATATTTCCTTTGTTTATGTTGAAACTCTAAGAGAAAAATTTTTTTATTATTTTTTTATAAATAAATAAATTATTGTTTTGTTAATTTATTATCTTGTTGAGCCAAACCCACCTATTCGTAGGCCTTCTGCACTATCATCATCTGTTAATAGATATTTTTGAAATATAGCTTGTCCAATTGCTTCACCTTTTTTTATTTCTACATCTTCATCTTTTATATTGTAAAAAGCAAACATAATATGTCCATCATTGTCTTGATTACCATAATAATCTTTATCAATTACTCCCACACTATTAGCCATAATTAAACCTTTTTTCTTTGGGTTTGAACTTCTATTGTATAAAAGTACTACTTCATCATCTTGCATATATACTTTTAATCCTGTTTTTACTAATGTTGGATTCATTCCTTTTTTAAAACTTGGTATTACAATATCTTCAGCAGCTTCAATATCATAACCTGCTGAGTATTTTGTTTTTCTAATTGGTAAATTAATTCCTTTATTTTCAAAACCTTTTGCGATTTCAAAACCTCTTAATTTTTCCATTTTTATTTCCTCCTATATTTTAGTTCTTTTTCATCTAATTTTTTCATAATTATAATAAATTGTCAAGTGTAACGTTTTTTTTTCGACAAAATATAATATAGTATAACAAACTATTTTTAGGTGATTAATTATGAATAACAAAATAGATACATTAAATAATTTGCCTTTATATAAAAAAGCAAAAATAAAATCATTAAATTGTGATGGTACTATTCGAAGAAGATTGTTAGATTTAGGATTTGTAGTAAATTCTACTATTACTACGATATTAATTAGTCCATCTGGTGGCTTAAAGGCCTTTGATATCAGAGGAAGCTTAATTGCTATTAGAGATGAAGATTCTTCTTTGATTGATATATCTTATTAGTTTTTTGTAACAATATCTTTTTTTTTTCATAAATTATATTAAATTATTTAGGAGGTGTATCAATGGGACTTACAAAATCTTCAACAGGTACACGATTATTATCAGAGAATTTTAAAGATTTAAAAAATAAAAAAGGATATACTATTGCTCTTGCTGGAAATCCTAATGTAGGAAAATCCACTATTTTTAATTCTTTAACTGGCATGCATCAACATACTGGTAATTGGCCTGGTAAAACTGTTGCTAATGCTATGGGAGAATGTTTATATAAAAATCAAAGTTTTTTATTTGTGGATATTCCTGGTACATATTCTATAATGTCTAGCTCTGAGGAAGAAGAAATTGCACGAGATTATATATGCTTTGGTAAACCTGATGCTACTGTAATTGTTATAGATGCTACTTGTTTAGAAAGAAATTTAAATCTAGTTTTTCAAACAATGGAAATTACTAATAATATAATAGTTTGTGTTAATTTGTTAGATGAAGCCAAAAAGAAAAAAATAAAAATTGATTTAAATAAATTATCAAAAGAATTAGGTGTTCCTGTCGTTGGTACTATTGCTAGAAACAAAAAAACATTAAAAAATTTAATGGATATAATTCTAAAGGTATGTAAAAAAGAAATTATACCTTCACCTAATAAAATTATATATAAACCTATTATTGAAAATAGCATTTCTTCTTTAGAAATAGTATTAAAAGATACTTTAACGCTACCCAATTACCTATTAAGATGGATATCTTTAAAGATCCTAGATGGAGAGGAAAAAATATTAAACTCAATTGAAAAAAACTTTTCTATTTCAATTGTTAATAATCGTGAAATTCAAGAAGTTCGCAATACAATTTTAAAAAATTTAGAAAAAAATAAAATATATTGTGAAAATTTTAGAGATAATATTGTTTCTACTATTGTTAATAATTCTGAAATAATTTGCAAAAAAGTTTGTACTTTTGAAGTTAGCAATTATTCACGGTAAGGATAGAAAAATAGATAAAATACTGACTTCAAAAGTATTTGGATTTCCAATTATGATTTTGTTCTTGGGATTAATATTTTGGGTTACAATTGTAGGAGCAAATTATCCATCTGAAGCATTATTCGCTATGTTTGCATGGTTTCAAGAAAAATTAGTATTATTTGCTAATTGGATTAATTGTCCTCCCTGGTTATCCAGTATGCTAATATCGGGAGTATATCAAACTCTTACTTGGATTGTATCTGTTATGCTTCCACCTATGGCAATTTTTTTTCCACTATTTACTTTTTTAGAAGATTTAGGGTATCTTCCTCGAATTGCCTTTAATATGGATGGATTTTTTAAAAAATGTTGTTGTACACGGTAAACAGATGATTACTATGTGCATGGGAGTGACAAAGTGGGATGCTTTTTTTAATCAGTCCCTTTGCTTTCTGCTAATTGACTGATTTTAATAGCTTTACTAGGATTACCAATACTTACTATTTTACTTCCTGTAAGTATAATTTTTAATTCTACATCTTCCTCATTTTGTTTTTTCATTTGCATCTTTTGCTTTTCTTTTTTTAATGATATTAATTTTCCTTCTTGATTTTCCTTATCTATTACAATAATTTTGTCTAATAATTCTTCTATGTAGTTTTCTAAATTTTCTTTTGTTATATTAAGCTCTTTTAAAATTTTATCTTTAAATACTTTGCTATTATATTTTTGTTTCTGCTCTTTTATTTTGTTTTTCTCTAATTGCTCTAATTCTAACTCTATTTCTTGAATTTGTCTTTCAATGATAAATTTTTTAAGTTTTAAATCTCCTTTGCTTAAAATCCCATCTAAAGCGAAATCTAATAATTTATCTTGTCTTTTATTTAGAGTATCTAATTCATTTTGTAATTTTATCTCTTGCTTATCATTTTCTTCTATTTTTGAAAGACTATTGTAAAAAACTAGTAGTTCTTCACAAATTTCTTCTTTGTAGATTTCATAAGTTTTAAACACAGATAGTAGAACATTATATAAATCATCTTGCTTAAAACATGCACCTAGGCAATTTTTTCTACCTGTTTTGTGAAAATAAGAACAATACCAATAAATTTCATCTGTCCTGTTTTTATAGTGCCTTACCTTTCTTACAAAACCACATTTATGCTTGTCACAATATAATTTTCCTGATAAAGAATATTTTGTTTGATGTTTTTGATACAATTTTGCTGACTTGCTTCTACTTAATAATTTTTGATTTGCTTTTTCCCATAGTTCTTCTGAAACTATTGGTGGCACTTTTTCATAAGCTTTATAAATTTTCCATTTTGACCTATCATTAAAATTTCTCTTTTTACTTCTATAATCTACTACAGTTGATAGTCCTCCTGTGTAATAGCCTTTATATTTTGGATTTTGAATAATCTTTTTTAAAGTATTTTGATGAATTGATTTGCCGGTTTCGATTATAATAGCCACATTTTTCTAATTCTGTTGATAGCTTTTTTAGTCCAATTTTGCTATCATTTGCATAAATATTATAAATCTTTTTAACTATCTTAGCTTCTTCTTCATCTATTACTAATTTTCCTTTATCTTTCTTATATCCCCAAATATTGTCTGTACCTAAAACTGTACCTTTGTCTATTGCCCTTTTAAAACCAAACTTTGTCCTTTCCGATATTTTCCTAATCTCATCCTGTGCCATACTAGACATAATAGTAAGTCTTAATTCTCCATCATTAGAAGCTGTAACAATGTTATCTGATAAGAAATATACACAAACATCATACTCTAATAATTTTCTAGTATATAACAAACTATCTATTGTATCACGAGAAAATCTAGAAACTTCTTTTGCTATAATTAAATCAAAATCTTTATTTTTTCCGGTCTTCTATCATTTGCATAAAATTTTCTCTTTTCATTGATGTCATCCCGACTTATACCTTCATCTACATAGCCTCTTATTAAGGTCCAGTTTGTATTTTTTCTAATATAGTCTTCAAAAAATTCTACTTGATTTTCTAAAGAATTTATTTGTTCTTCTTTTTCTGTAGAAACCCTTGCATAATAAACTACTCTTAAAAATAAATCAAATATTGTCTTTCCAAGTGAAAAGGCTTGTTTCATTTCATATAATGTCATTTTTATTCTCCTCTCTGCCTTGTGCAATTAATACTTTTTCTATTTTATTAAAGCAAAATAAAATAAGTCAAGGTTTAAGTAAATTATTTCTTATTTTCCTCAAATAGCAATTTATCAATCTTTTTTGAAGTTTGTTCATATAAATTTTTATTAATTATATTTTGATTATATAATATTTTATTAACAACCAATTCTATTTTTAATTTAATATATCTATCTTTCATTAAGCTGTCACCTATATATAATTATTAATAAAGAACTTGTACTATTCCATTATTATTAATTAGTAATAATATTCCTATTTAAGTCCTACTATTATATATACATTAATCTGCTCATAAAATTTCTACTATTTCTAAAAAATTTCTTTCAAAATTTTTAAGAGGCATAGAATCTCTATCTATCGATATCGCTTCTATACCTCCACGCATCAAATTGGAGTATTAAAATTTTAAAGTTCTTGTTACTCTAAGTTTTTACTATTTCTCAACTTGTCGCAAAATTTTTCTTAAAGAACTTTTAAAATTCCCTACTATTCTGTACTGTAAAATTCAGAAGGAATGTATATAAAATATACTTTATTTGATTGACTTTTATATAAATTAATAACATCATACAATTTTAACTTTTTTTATATCTGAAAAATACTATATTATTTCTTGATTTGCTAATTCCATTGTATAAGTAGTTATACATTTTATTAGTTATCTTAATATCATTTTTAGCATTCTCTTTCAATATTTCATTTTCAATTTACATTTGGTATATCTATTTAAACCAATATTATCTTTCCAATTCTTCTCCCACTTCAAAATCAATTTCATAATCTTTCATACGAAAAGCTATATATCTTTTAGAATATTCTAACAATTCTTTAGCTGATTCTGTTGATAAACGATTAAAATCTATTTCTCGACCTTTAAAACGATACAAAGATAGTCTATCTGCATCCCATATACCACCTATTAATTTATCTTTTGAAACTTGTCCTAAATCATGATGAGCTATAGCATATAACACTTTTTCTATGTCTATATCATAGCCTGAAAAGCTCTGTTCTAATATTTCTCTTGAAATGATTACTCCTGCTTCACCATGTCTTTGCCCTTTTTCTTCTTTTCCTCTCCCTATATCATGTAATAAACATCCTAATGCTATTCCTAATAAATCTGTATCAGTATCACTACACTCTCTTTCAGCAATTTTCATTCCAATATGTGTTACATGTTCAATATGAGCTAATCCATCTATTCCATTTTTTACTACATATTGAGGGTAAATAATTTTCTTTGCTTCTTTTACAAAACGACTATTTTCTTTTAATTTTTTTACACTTCTTATTAATTTTTTATTCTCCAATTAACAAAAATCTCCTTTTTTATTTATATTAAATTTCACTTATATTATCATTTGTTAATTCTAAAATATTCTTTTTCTTTCCCTGTATAGAAATTTTGTATACTTTTTTATTTTCTAAACTCTTAATTATCCTAGTTTTATTTCCATTTACTATTAATGCTGTTCCTTTTTCTAATGCATACATTGAAGTTTTAGATTTTTTCATAATTTTATCTAAATTTTCAACATAATTGTATTTCTCATCAAAACTTGGGCAAAACAATATATCAAAATAATCTAGCCCTTTAACCTTTATATAATTATCATTTTTTAAAGTTTTTCTTGAATCAGAAACACCATATTTACAAAAACATATAGCTCCTGCTGATATTCCGCAAAATATCTTTTCTTCATCTTTTACATTATTAATAATTTCACTAAACTTATATTTTCTCCATGCATTCATCATTTTTATAGTGTTTCCACCACCAATATAAATAATATTGGCCCAATCAACTTTATTTTTCGAAAGATTTGTGTCTTTCAAATCATCCTTATACAAAATATCACACTTACAACCTAATTTTTTAAAATTCTTTTTTATTACTTTGTAATATTCTGCTTCATAATTATTTCCATGAGCCAAAAATAATAAGTTTTTATCTTTTTTCATTGAAAGTAGCTTAACAATTTCATTATCTATTTTTTCAGTCTCATATTTTGTTCCTTCTCTACCATTCTCTCCTCCACCTATTAAAACAAATATTCCCATAAAATCAATCTCCTTGTATTTTATTATCTATTAAATATTTTTTTATAATTCTAACCTGTTCATCTTGAATACTAGGCAGAATAGTATATTCAATATTAAGTTTTTTTAATATTTCTAAATATTTATCTTCTATCAAATCTAAATACTCTTTACTTTTATCTTTAGTTCCAAATTTTTCTAATAATTCATAATTTTTAGGAATATAAAATATGTGTATATATGGATGAATATCTAACCATAATCTAATATATTCAAAAATATTATTTAAATATTTCTCATCTAATAATACTGAAGGATATACCATCTGATCAATTAAACATCTATCTAAAACTGCTATATTTTCTTCTCCTGTATATTCTAAATTTATTTCTCTTTCAATTAATTTTCCAATCATATAATATGTTATATCAATTTCAAAATTAACATTATTTTTTAATTTTTGAGCATTAGAATAATCTACTGGTGAATCTTTTCCACTAAAATGAACAAACTTTATATTAGTTTTTATTTCAATATCTTTTTCTATTTTTTTTATTACTGTACTTTTTCCACAACAGTGTGGACCTGTAACAACAATTTTTTTCATACCTATTTATCCAAATAAGAATATAATAATCTCTCCATACTACCAATTGAAGAATGTATAATTTTTATATTCTTTCCTTCCATTTTTATATTAAAAATATTAGAAGTTTTGTAATCTACTTGTACTGTAGATAGTTGTATATAATCATTGTTTGAATCCTTATAAACATACTTAAATTTTGACTCCCAATACTTTATCGAACTTGGTACAATATTAATAATAATATCTTCTTTCAATTCTTTTGCAATGTTTTTCAATATTTCTTTTTTTTCTTTATATTCTTTTTCAGAAATACGTAATGAAATAAAATATGATATTTCCAATATCTTTAGTATCTTACCATATATACTTAAATGATTTAAGACTTCTTCATATACATTTTGATTTATAAAGCAATGGATATCTGGCAAATTAAATGTAGTTGGTCTTTTTAAAGGATCCTTTTTTTTATCTTCAACTCTAAAGCATTTAGCAAATTCATATACTCTCATTGGTAATTGTTCTTTTTTAAAATCCATATCTTCATATAAAGAAAATACTCCAAAATCGCTTGCTGGTACTAATATATACTCTTCATTACATTTAAATTGTTGTAATCCAAATAATCTTTGTAATTCTTCTAATCTTTCATTATTTTTTAAGATTGTCGTTGTTTTTATTTCTTCAACCTTTAAACTGTCTTTTATTTCTTTTTCTACAATTTCTTTTATATAGTTAAAATATTTTAATGATTCCTTTTGATATATTGGTGTATAATCAATATTAGAAACATTAATATTTTTGCAACTCATTTTCTTCTCTTCGTGGAAAAAGTTATATACATCTTTATCTGTTTCTAACATATCCATATTAACTTCTTCTTCATTACCAATTTTTGAAATATGCTTATAACATCCTACCATATAAATTCCTCCATTTATTTCTCAAGATTGTTATCTTCTTGTTGGTTCTTCGTATTTACTGATTCATTTATAATTTTTAAGTGTCCACCTATCAATTTAAAGAATGTGTTATTATTTCCAAATGGTTTACTCAAATTAATGTCCCCTATATTATTACGAACCAAAAAGGCCATAATATTCATAGATGATAATATTCCATATATACTTAATCTCTTCTTTTCTTCTTTGCTTGCCTGCATTTTCTCAATAAATTTTTCATACACTTTTGTTCCATACGAATGTGCTACAAATTCACCCATTCCCATACTTAAAGGTGCACTTATAACAGCTCCTGGATCAATAATCTTTACATCTCCATTTTCATCAATCATAATATTTTTAAAATTCGAATCAATTGGTGTAAGACAAGAATATTTTTCATCTAACAATTCAGCATTTTTTTCTAACAAAAAATATGGTATAGATGAAATCTTCCTAGTTTTCGGATTTAAAAAAAGTGTCTCTGTAGTTGGAAATTGATATTCATATAGATATTTTAAAAAATCATCATATTTTCCTTCTAAGCTTCCAGATAAATTTCCATATCCATTTGTTCTTACTTTTGAAATAATACTAAAATAATCCCACATTGCATTAGCAACTTTTTCCGCTAATTTTTCTGAAATACCTTTTCTATCTGCTATTTCTGCTAAAGTCTTTCCTTTCACTTCTTCAAATATTGAAAACTTTTCTTCTCCTTCTAATTCAAAATTAGAATATTTTAAAACTTTTAAATATTTTTTTCCTTCATCTGGTATACAATTATATAACATTACTTCATTATCTACATGTGTTCCTCTATTTTTATAAAATTTAGCATAATACACCTGACAATTACTTACAAATTTTATAACTATATTATTAGAGTCAGATACAATTTCTGTATGCTCTATTTTTTCTCCTAAAGCTTTCTCTATTTTTTTAATATACTCTTCATTCATTTTCTTTAATTAAATCTCCAATCTCTTTAAAATTTTGAACAACTTTCAAATTATCATTAACTTTTATTATATTTTTTTTTACCAAGCTAAAATTATCAAATAAAACTGGAATACTTATTTTCCCTGATATTCCTTCTATAACTCCAATTCTATCATCAAAAAATATATCTATTTGATTATTAATAATTGTATGAATTTTTCCTTTTTCGTTTTCACAAAAAATTATTTCTTTAAAATATTTTTTTAATTCTAATTCATTTATTGATTCCCAAGCAGCTTTTTGACCATTATCAGACAATCCTCTTCTACTAATAATATATAATTCATAATTTTTACTATTTAGATTATTTAATACTTTAATACAATCTTCATCCAATAATTTTGTAAAATTTCTAGCACTTGCTAGACTGCCTATTTTCCTTCTCATATCTCTATCTGGAACAAATTCATCAATTATATTAGCTGATAACTGCCAATTTTCAAAATTCATATTATATACACTTTTATAGCTTTCTTTTTTAAATGTAGTATTGTCTAATATTACTCCATCTAAATCAAAACCTATTCTTTTAATTTGCATTTCCAATATCCTTTCTATAATAAATATTACCTTTAACTTTTTCCAATTCACTATAAACGATTTTTCTTACCTCTTCAATATTAGGTGCCTTTGCACAAATAGCAAATGCTCTACTATTTTTCAAATAATATTTTCCATTTTCATATTTCATATTACCACAGTAGAATAAGCTATTATCAACTTTTGAAAAATCAACTTCAGCTCCTACATAATTTTTATTTACTGTATAATCTTTAGGTACAACATAGACTGATAAACTTACGTTTTCATTATCAAATACATTTTTTAATTCATTTATATTTCCATTCAATATATGTTCACATAAATTTGGAAAACTTATATTCATAATTTTAAATATATTCATAGAAGAAGGGTTTCCGAACCTACAATTATACTCAATTACTTTTACATCATCTTCATTAACTAAAAATTCTCCATATAAACTTCCAATATAATTTTCTCCACATTTTTCATTAATCTTCTTCATTACTTTCTCAGTAATCTCATGCATTTTTTGTTCTGCCTTTTCACTTATATATGGAAAACATTCTTTTCCAGTTATTGTACCCATACCAGATGTATTTTCTCCAACATTCCCTTCTCCAACTCTTTTATGATTTTTAAATATTGGTGTATGTATTAAGTTTTTTCCATCTGTATAGCTCATAATAGCTACTTCATGTCCAACTATATATTCTTCAACTATAATATGTCCATAATTCTCTAACCAATTATTTGCATTTTTTAAAGCTTCCTCTTTTTCGTTATTTTCATATATTCTTACTCTTGGTCCAGTAATAACCCCATCACATTTTACAACTATTTTTGTTTTAAAATTATATATATATTCTTTTAATTCATCTATTGAACTATAAAAATCTTTATGTTTAGGATTTAAAGAATCATCAATTTCTGATAATAAATCTCTACAAAATGTTTTAGAACCTTCTAATTGTGCTAATTTTTTTGAAGGTCCAATACACTTTATTCCTTTTTCCTTGAGCATATCACATAATCCTCTTTGTATAACTTCTCCTTGTCCTATAATAACATAATCTGGATTTATTTCAAGAATAGCTTTATATACACTTTCAACATCATCTAAATTAATTTTTAAATATTTTCCTGTACATAATTTTTCTATGAATGGATTATCTGCCCATAAAATTGCAGATAATTTATATCCCTCTTCATTAAATTGTTTTGCAATAGCATGTTCTCTTCCTGTAGCCCCTCCAACCAATATAACATTCTTCATACAAACCTCCTAAATCTTGCAATTTTTTTCAATATCTACAATACATTTTTCTCCATAACATCCACATATTTTTACTTTTTTTCAAAACGTTCAAATTGCCTTTACTTTCTTGGCTTAAAATATTTCCTGTAGAATTTTCTGTAAAGATAACTTTTTTTATGCTATTAAAATTCAAAAAAATATATGTATATCTTGCAAAATTATCTGGACTCTCAAATAATATAACATTATTTTCTGATTCAGATAATAATAATTCTATTTTCCTTTCATATTCTAAATACTTTTTATAATAATCTTCGAATTCTATCAGAAAATTGGCATGTCTTAAGCCCGGATAAAAAGGATGTACCAAAATAATTGCATCATGTATTTAAGATATTTTTTTATTTTTTCATTTACATATTCTTTTACTTCTTTATATAGCAAATTGTATTCACCTTTTTTAAATTGTTTTATATTTTCCTAATCTGCGCTACTAAAAAATTCCCCAACCGACATGGAAATTTATAGTAGTTTTTTATTACTAATTAAACCTGTAATTCTTGTCTCAAATAATAATTTCACTAAATCTTCTTATCTCGGGTTATAACATCTATGATCCGAAATAGCAATTTTCGTTCCAATAACTTATTTTATAAAAACTATATCATTTTGAACTTTTCCAGTAATTGTTGGTCATGGATATTCATAAGCTACAGTTAAACAATATGCCGTAATACCTTCTTCGTTGAGTTCTTTAGTCTTTGTAACAAGATTTTCAATATTTCTTGTTACAGAATCTGTTCCAAGCCCCCTACTAATGTAGTTACCTCATTACTTACAACTGATGAAAAATTAATTTCAGGAGCCCTAGAACTAAATCCGCTTTCTCCACCTCCACCAATAATATGTATATGATTATCAATATAACCTGTGATAATTTTCTTTCCTTTAACATCTATAACTACTAAATTGTTAATTATATGTTCAAGACATTCTACTCTAATATTACCTATTTTCATTATCTTAATATTCTTCTATTTCATTATGATATTTTTCTTTCAATACTCTTTCAGCTTCATCAAAAGTTACCTTTTTTAAAATTGTATCGAGTATGCTAAATATGTTTCCACTCCTTGCAAATTGACTTCAGCAGGACTTTAGCCACTTTCCCTACCCATAGAGCTTGAAATTGATCCTGTTGTAACAGATAGATGTAAAGTAATAATCCCATTTTTTTCATAAAGTTTCATTGTTTCTTCTGTAACTAAGTTTTCCAATAACATCAACTGTTTATACCATTTGTCCCCAAACACTTCTAAATAATGTGTGTTTGGATTTTTCCGTGTATTTGGTTCCTTTACCTCCTTATTATAAATTTTAATCGCATTATATCACAATTTACATAACTTCACGATACTTTATATATAATTTTACATTTAAAATGTTACAGGATAATACAATTTATGTTATTATATTTGAAAAAAACTTTAAAATAAATAAATTAGATGTAAATAAAAATTATTTACATCTAAAAATATGCATGCAATTTATTGTAATAATCAGATTTTTATATTTTTTAATCTTAAAGCATTTAATATTACTGTAATACTACTAAAAACCATTGCAGCACTTGCTATCATTGGATTAATTGAAATTCCAATAGGTTTTAGCAAACCAATAGCAATAGGAATCATTAAGACATTATAGGAAAATGCCCAAAATAAATTTTGCTTAATATTTTTAATTGTTTTTTTACTAATTTTAATTAATTTTAAAATACTTCCTAAATCATTTTTTGTTAATATTACATCTGATGAGTCCATTGCTATATCAGTTCCACTATTTACACTTACCCCTATGTCAGAACTTGCTAATGCAGGGCTATCATTTATTCCATCTCCACACATCATTACATATCTGTTTTCTTTTTTTAAATATTTTATTGTTTTTGCTTTTTCTGATGGTATTACATTTGAAATTATTTTAGCTATTCCTATGTCTTTAGCAATTTCTTCAGCAGTTTCTTTATTATCTCCTGTCAACATAATTGTTTGTATTCTATTTCTATTTAAATCACTAATTACTTTTTTTGCATTGCTTCTTACAATATCATTTACTCCAATAAGTGCAATTACTTTTTTGTCTTGTACAGCATATATTATACTATTTCCACTTTTAGCTAGTTTATTTTCATCTTTCAAATGACTATTTTCTATTTTGTATTTTTCAAGTATTTTTGCATTTCCTATAATAATTTTTTCGTTTTCTATTTTTCCTACTATTCCATAACCTGCAATATTTTCAAACTCTTGGACTTTTAACATTTGCATTTTATTTTGTTCCATATAGTCTGTAAATGCTTTTCCAATAGGATGAGTAGATTTACTTTCTATACTACCGATTAATTGCAATAATTCTTTATCATCCATATTACTATAATTTAATATTTCGGCAATCTTTAGTTTTCCATAAGTTAATGTTCCTGTTTTATCAAAAACAATTGTATTTACTTTTTGAGCGTTTTCCAATATTTCGCTTTTCTTTACTAATATTCCATTATTTGCACATACTCCTTCACTTACAACAATAGCAAGAGGTGTTGCTAAACCTAAACTACAAGGACAGGCTACAACTAATACAGTAACAAATGATGTTATTGCTGTTCCAAAACCTTGCCCAATTATTAAATAAACTAAAAAAGTAATTATTGCAATAGCAATTACACTGGGTACAAAATATCCTGATACTTTATCAGCTATTTTAGCAATTGGTGCTTTTGTATTACTTGCTTGTATTACTAATCTTACAATTTCTGATATTGTTGACTCTTTTCCAATTCTTTCAGCTCTATATTCTATATATCCATCATAATTCATGCTTCCCGCAATTACCTTATCTCCCTTTTCTTTAGATACTGGTTTACTTTCTCCTGTAATAAATGATTCATCTAAATGTGCTTTTCCTGTTAGTATTTCACCATCTACTGCTATTTTTTCTCCTGCTTTTGCAATTATAATATCGCCTTTGTGAATTTCATCCAAAGTAACTGTTTTTTCTATTCCATCTATTTTTACAACTGCTGTATTAGGTGTAATTTTTACTAATTTTTGTATTGCTTCTTTTGTTTTATCTTTATTAATTCCATCAATATATCTCCCAAGTTTTATAAAATAGATTACTATTGCAGCTGACTCAAAATATAAATTCATAACCTGAGTGTGATTACCTGCAAATACAATATACATATTATAAATGCTATATAATAGACTTGTAATAGCACCTATACCTACTAATGTATCCATATTAGGAGTTTTATGAATCAAGTTTTTATATCCATTTTTTAAAATATCAAAACCATAAAACATAAAACATATTGTTAATAAAAGTAGACTAATCATATAGTTTGCAGTATTAGTATGTGGATCAATGAAAGGAATTGTTGGTAAGTTTACCATGTGTCCCATTGAAACATACATTAGCAATATTGCTAATATTGTAAAAAATATAAATTTAAATTTTTCTTTCTTGCTTTTTTCTTCTATTTTTATTTCCTTAAATTCTCCCAAGCTTTTAAATCCTGCTTCTTTTACAAATTCTTCTAATTTTTCTTGGTTTAATATTTTTTCATCATATTCAATAGTAGCATTTGCCATTACAAGGTTAACATTAGCATTTAAAATTCCTTTTTGCTTGTTTAAATATTTTTCAAGTCCATTTGAACAGCTACTGCAAGTCATTCCATCAATAGATAAATTAATTCTTTTCATAATTAATCTTCCTTTATATCAAATCCAATGTCTTCGATTTTTTCTTTAATAACACTTTCTGATACTTCATTTTTTGAAGTAACTGTAACTATTCCGGTCGTGTGGTCTGCAACCACATTTTCAACTCCATCAATATTTTTTAGAGCATTTTGAACTCTATTTTCACATCCATTACAAACCATTCCTTCAACTTTAATTATTGTTTCTTTCATTTTTAAAACTTCCTTTCTCGTATAATATAGTTAATTAAAACTAATGCATATTTTTTAATTTTGAAAATTAATTAAATCAAGCTATCATTATTAATGCTGTAAATAATATTGCTAATACAATTATAAATATTATTAAATATTTTAAAATTTTTTTCATTTCTGAATTCCTTACATTTTTGATAATTAATTATTATTGGCATTATCAAATATTATTTATATATTTTTACTTTATGATTTTCCATATATTAATTATACTGCATTATATTAATATATATATTTATTTTCACTTTTTTCTTAAGCTTATTCTATTATAAAATACCAATAATCTTAAAAACTGTCAATATATTTTTTTATTATATTTATAGTCGTTGTAAATAAAACTACCATTTTGTAATTACCATGTGCATGGGATTTGGGTGTAATGCTGCTGGATGTGTTGGATGTAGAATCATTGATTCTCCTAGAGAAAGGTTAATAGCTATTTTAACAAATAACTTCGTTCCTTGTAATGGTAGATTTCCATTTTTAATATCTGTTGCAACTATTTTTATTGCTGGTACAATGCAAGGAATTCGGAGCATCTGTTGTTTCCACAATTAGTGTGATTTTGGTTATATTATTAGGGATATTTTTAACATTATTTATTTCTAAATTATTATCAAAAACCATTTTAAAAGGAATGCCTTCTTCTTTTGTGTTAGAATTGCCACCTTATAGGAAACCTCAATTTGGAAAGATTTTAGTTAGGTCAATTTTTGATAGAACACTTTTTGTACTTCGGAAGAGCTATTGTTGTTGCCGCTCCTGCTGGTCTCATTATATGGCTTTTTGCAAACCTAGGAATAAATGGTCAAAGTTTACTTAGTATAATTGCTAATTTCTTAGATCCTTTTGCAAATTTAATGGGATTAGATGGTTATATTTTAACTGCATTTATTTTTGGAATTCCTGCTAACGAAATTGTCCTTCCAATTATATTAATGTGTTATCTTGGTAGTAATTCTCTGGTAAATTTAGATGATACTTTTTCTATTGGTGAAATTCTTATTCAAAATGGTTGGACTATGCTAACTGCTATAAATGTCATGATTTTTACTTGCTTACATTTTCCTTGTACTACAACCCTTTTAACAATAAAAAAAGAAACTGGAAGTTGGAAATGGACTTTAATTAGTTTTATTATTCCTACTGTTTGTGGCATTGTTATTTGTATGTGTACCACTTTATTTTATAATGTCTATCGTGTAATTATGTAATCTTCAGGAATATTATACTTTTTTGCTATTTTAGTTATTTTCTTCAAGTTTTCCAGATAAGTAGTCTTCTACTACTATAAGTTTAAATTCATCTGTATATTTACTCATTAAAAATACACCTCCAAATGTTAGATTTTTGTCTAACATTTGGGGTGCACTTCACTTTAATATCCCTTCTTTTACCATATTAATATCTTAAATATTTTCTTCTTCTATATCTTTTACAAACTTATCTTTTATTTCAAAAGGCAACAAAAATAAATCTTTTACTTTATCCCTTTTTATAATTTCTGGCAAATATTTTCCACTACTAATATATTTAGGATCATTACTAAATTCTGGTCCATCTCCTGTCCCAAATTTCCCATTAACATATTCACATAAATAAAAAACCTCTTTTTGATTAAATTTATCTGATTTCATTTCATACAACTTTTTAATTACTTTTACTTCAATCCCAAGTTCTTCTTTTATTTCTCTTATTGTTCCTTCTTCTAAAGTTTCCCCTTCTTCTAGTCCTCCACCTGGAAATGTATAATATTCTTGATAATCCTTTCTTTTTACAACTCCTACTCTGTGCATAAAAGCAAAGCCATTTTCAATAGGGATAATCCCTGCAACTCTTGTTCTTTCCATTTTTCTTCCTTGTATAATATATTTAGGTTTTTAAAAGGTTACCCATAAACCTTTATAAATAATTATATAACATATTTTTATTTTTTTCTACTTTTTTGTTTCAAATTTTAAAATTAGTGGTATAATCTTAAAAGAAATTTTATACGAAAGATTGGAGATGATTTTTTTATGGCAAACGTAAAAAATCAAAAAGATGAAGTTAATATAGAAAAATTATATGGAAATGAATGTATACTTCCAAAAGAAAAGTTTATAAAAACATATAATATAAAAGAAGATGGTTTATCTTCTAATGAAGCACAAAGTAGAATACAAAAATATGGGTATAATGAAATTCGACAAGCAAAGCCAAAAAAATGGTACCATTATTTTTTAGAAAGTTTATTTAGTGCTTTTAATAGTATTTTACTTCGGTATTGTTGCAATTCTTTTTTATACAGATGTTTATATTCCTGAAACACCAAGTTATGCTAATATTATTGTTATTTTAATTTTAGTTTTTGCTAGTACTTTATTAGAATTCTTTGAAGAATACCGTTCCAACAAAGCTGCTGAAAAGTTAAAACAACTAGTTGCTACAACAACTACTGTTTTAAGAGATGGTAAGGAAATTCAAATTCCAATTAAAGAGGTTACTTTAGGAGATATTGTTGTTTTATCTGCTGGCAGTATGATTCCAGCAGATCTAAGAGTTTTAGAATCAAAAGATTTGTATGTAGGGCAATCTTCTTTAACTGGTGAATCTGATGCTGTTAGAAAACTTGTAAATTCTGAACTTACATTAGACAATTTAGATAGTATTTCAGATTTAGATACCATTTGTTTTATGGGTACAAATGTAATTAGTGGCTCTGCCAGATGCGCTGTTATCAAAACTGCTGATAGTACCTACTTTGGAAAAGTTGCTCATACAATAACAACTGGTAAGCCAAAATCTTCTTTCCAAGTAGGAATTGAGAGTATAAGTAAGTTATTAATCCGTTTTATGCTAGTTTTGACACCAATTGTATTTCTTTTAAATGCATGGAAACATTCTCCTATTACTGCTTTTACTTTTTCTGTTGCTATTGCAATTTGTATTACTCCTTTACTTCTTCCTGTTATTTTATCTTCTAGTCTTTCTAAAGGTGCCGTTAAAATGTCTAAAAAGAAAACAATTGTAAAAAAGCTAGATTCAATTCAAAATTTTGGTGCTATGAATATTCTTTGTACTGATAAAACTGGTACTTTAACGGAAGATAAAATTGTTCTTGAAAAATATTTAGACATAAATGGTGATGAAGACTTAAGAATTTTAAAACATGCATTTTTAAATTCTTATTTTCAAACAGGTTTAAGAGGTAATATTGATGAAGCTGTAGTTACAAGAGGATTACAAAACGGAATGACAGAATATACAGATAAATATAAACTTGTAGATGAAATTCCTTTTGATTTTTCACGTAGACGTCTTTCTGTTATTGTTTCAGATGGCACTAAAAAACAATTAATAACTAAAGGTGCTGTTGAAGAAATTTTAGAAATATGCACTATGGTAGATTATAAAGGGCAAACCTCGCCTATTACTAAACAAATTAAAGATAATATTAAACAAATTTCTAATAACCTAAATAAAGATGGTTTAAGAGTAATTGCTGTATGTCAAAAAAATGATATTAAAGATATTGAAAAATTCCGGAGTAGAAAACGAAAAAAATATGGTTCTTCTTGGTTTTATTGGATTTTTAGATCCACCAAAGGAATCTGCAAAATCTGCAATAGAAAAATTAAATAAGGCAGGCATTAGAGTTGTTGTATTAACTGGCGATAACTTGGAAGTTACAAAATGTATTTGTAAAAAAGTTGGAATTAATTCTAAAAATATTGTTCAAGGAAGTGATATTGAAAAGCTTTCTGATGCTGGTGTTTTTAGATTATTGAAGAAAACCAATATATTTGTAAAACTTTCTCCTATTCAAAAAGCAAGAATTGTAAGGCTTTTAAAAGAGTCTGGAAATGTAGTTGGATATATGGGTGATGGCATTAACGATAGTCCTTCTCTTACTAATTCAGATGTAGGAATCTCTGTTGATACTGCTGTTGATATTGCAAAGGAATCTGCTGATATTATTCTTTTAGAAAAAGATTTGCATGTATTATTAGATGGAGTAACTGAACGGAAGAAGAACTTTTGGGAATTTAATGAAATATATAAAAATGGCAACAAGCTTTAACTTTGGAGAAGTTATGTCTGTTATTATTGCAAGTGTTCTACTACCTTTCTTACCGGAAACCCCAATTCAATTATTAGTAGAAGGTTTACTTTATGATTTTGGACAATTAACACTTCCTTTTGACAATGTAGATAAAGAATATTTACAAAAACCAAGACAATTTAACTTAAAAAGCTTAAAAAACTTTATGCTATTTATGGGGCCTTTAAGTTCTGCATTTGATTTAATTGTTTTTGCTTGTTTATGGTTTATATTTAATTTAAGAGAAGTTGCACTTTTTCAAACTGTATGGTTTACTTATAGTATCGTTTCAAATCTTTTAGGAATGCATATTATAAGAACTGCAAAAATTCCTTTTATACAAAGTAATGCTCATAAAATGGTATATTTTTCTTCTATTTTGCTTAGCATTATAGGAATTATTGTTCCATTTACTTGGCTTGGAAAACTAATTGGATTAGTGCCTATACCTCTTCCTTATATGTCAATTATTATTGGTATTCCTATTCTTTATTGCTTTGTGGCTATGTTCGCAAAAAAAATATATATTAAAAAACATGGAGAATGGATTTAAAAAAGTATCGTATCAAATTTGATACGATACTTTTTTACCTTACACAATAATTATCAAAGGATAAACTATTGTCTTCTCTTCTTCTTTGTAATTCTTCTCTACTTATTGGAACAAATCCTTTTTGCTCTTCATCGTAAATATAATATATCTTTTCTTCATATATATCTATTTCATAAATACTACCTTGTTTTCTTTTTCCATTTTTATCTTTATAATGAATATCAGAATCATAAATTCTACTATTTTTTATTTCTTCATTTGTTAGCAAACTATAATATATTTTTCTATATAATTTACTTTTTTCTTCCATACCGATATTATCTTCTAAAAATTCATTTTTTAAATATCTAAACATATATTCAATTTTCCATTTTAAAATAACTTTGCTTCTTTCCTCTTTGTCTTTTATTTTATCATAATCTTTTATATATTCTCTTAAATTTTGTTCATCTTTCATCTCTTTTTTTAATGTTTCAATTACATCATCAATATATAATCCATATTTTAAATATCCTAATTTTATATCCATTTGTTTAAGTTGTTCTTCATCTATCGTATCAAATTCTATCCCATCAACATCTTCTTGTATAGATGGATACATCTGTTTTATCTCATTTAATATTTCTTTTGATGGTGCAAAATATGATGTTTTCATTCCTCTTTGTATTTTATATAAATCTTTATATAAATCTAAATAATAACTTTTTTGTCCAATTGTTACTAAAGTTCCTATATGCCTCTCTTCATCTAGTCTATATCCGACTATTTTAGCAACTATTTTTTCTTGTGTTGTTTCTCTTGGAATATGATTAATCGCTTCAGCTAAACTAGTAGCCATTTGTTTACAAATAGCTTCTATTTTATTAGAGCTATCTGCATTTTCTAACACCTCTTGCATAATTGACTTTTCATAAATTTCTTTACTTTTCCACCAATCACTATATAGATAATCTCTATTATAAGAAAACTTAATTCCCAAATTTAAATATATGTTTCTTATCTTTTCTTCATCTGTTAAATCTTTTTGTTTTTTCTCTATATTTTGATTAACTTTCATTAATTTCAACTTGCTCCCTTCCTATTATATCTTTAAAACACTTTAATATAGTATCTGTCAAGTAAACTTGACCACAAGGCTTATAATCATTTCCTACTTTCACTTGAACATTGATATTATTTTTATCTCCATTAAAATATCTTATAGCACCTCTTAGTTTTTCTTTTTCTTCTTCTGTGCTATTTGTGATATCTAATGTAAGTATTTTTTGCCTTTGTTCTCCAAAATCTTTTATTACATTTGCAATAATAGTAGTAGTATCATCTTCTCTTATACTTATTCTTCCTTCTACTATTACAATATTTTCCTCTACTAAACTTTTACCTGATTTCAAGTAAGCATTTTCAAATGCAATAATTTCTGCTGTGCCATATAAATCTTCAATAGTTACAAAAGCCATAATTTTATTATTTTTTGTATACTTCTTTTTTATTGATGTTATAATTCCTGCATATTTTACATTTTGTCCATCTTGATATTTTAGTTTTGTATTTTGCTTTAATAGTTCCATTTCTGTCCCATTTAAGTTTGAACTCATCTGTTCATCAATTTCTCTTAATTCTATGGTATTTATATTAGTTTGCATTTCTATTTGCTGTCTTAATTTTTCTAATGGATGACCTGATATGTAAATTCCTAACATTTCCTTTTCAAGAGATAATAATTCTTTATTTGGTAACTCTTCATGTTCTTCAAATATGTATTTTATTTCATTTAATTGTTCTTTTTCTTCTCCTGATCCTAAATCAAACATTGATACTTGCCCACTAAATGCTTTTTTCTTTCCACTTTGAATAGTATCTATAATAGCTTCAAAAGAAGAAAGTAATGTACTTCTTGTTTGTTCAAATTCTTCAAAAGCTCCTGCTTTTATTAAACTTTCAATACATTTTTTATTTACTGATTCTTCTGATACTCTTTCACAAAAGTCTGTAAAACTTTTATAAGGGCCATTTTTGTTTCTTTCTTTTACAATGTTATCTACTGGTACTGTTCCAACATTTTTTATACTTCCGAAGTCCAAAACGAATCTTACCATTCTCTACTGTAAATTTCGTATTACTTTTATTAATTTCTGGTTTTAAAATTTCAATCCCAAGAACTTTGCACTCATCAATATATTGTGGAATTTTATCTAAATTTCCTAAAAAACTATTTAATGTTGCTGCCATAAATTCTGCTGGATAATAAGCTTTTAAATATGCTGTTCGATAAGCTACAACAGCATAACAGGCAGCGTGTGATTTGTTAAAAGCATATTTTGCGAATTCTGCCATTTCATCAAATATTTTATTAGCTGATTTTTCATCAATTCCATTCCTGATACATCCTGGAACAATTACATTCCCTTCCTCATCCACTTGTCCATGAATAAATATTTCTCT